>JAUVGS010000450.1 GCA_030593665.1 Chitinivibrionales bacterium
TGGTTTTTACTCTTTTGTATTGATAATTCAGAACGGTTCGCAATATGTATATCCTGGGTAAAATCCAGTATTGGATTGACTGAAAAGGTATGACCAAAGGTTTGCTTTTCTTTTGTTTTCGCTGGAGCCTTTACTGTGTCCAGTATAGAGGTTAGGGTGTCAATAACTGTTGTATCTACCCTGATAGTGTCAAAAGCGAGTGTTGAGTCCTCTTTTGAAAAGTTATACCCAAAGTTAATCTGTAATGGATTAAGCACTTTCCACCATATACCCGGTATTATCAGGACGCTGCTGTTTAGCCTTTTTTTAGACATTTCCCCGTTGGTATCTGCTGTATCGGGCCCGGAAATATTTAACGAATTTTCAAGGTTGAATTTACCGTACAGCGTTAATCCGGGAATCAGGTCCTGCGAGAAAAGGGTAAATTCCGGACGATACCGGGTACCTTTTTTCTGCCAGGGATCTTCAGGCTTCTCCTGCTGCTGGAAAAGGCGGAAGATCTGCTTTGTTTCAAGGGATAGTTTTTTTAACGGTGAAAACTGCAGCCAGCCGAAAATGTTGTGATTGAGATGTTCCAGGTAATCCGTTGTGCCGAGAGTATCATAGAGCGTGTCGGTGATATAATTCAGATCGTAGGAGGCATTCATCCATATCCTGTTCATATGAATAGCATCAAGCATTTTCTGAGGGATGTCCCATTCCGATTCCAGGCGCCAGTTCCACCTTTCTGTTTTTATAGAATCCCGTTGAACGTACGGATTACCCCGGGTTTCACTCTCAATACTCTGGTGCATACCTGCCAGTTTGAGCGATGGTTTGCCTGATGGGGAGACAAGGTATTCCAGGTACTGGCGCTGTTCTTTTCCGGAAGCTGCTTCAAGCAGGCTGAATCCTCCAGTTACCGGCATGAATGGTGTAATATCGTACGTTGCTTCAAGGTCTCCCTGGTAGTGCAGACGGCCGTATATTGAGGATATATCAGCCTGTGTTTCATACGCGGAGGTGTCCGATTCAATATCAGATATAATCGATTTTACGGATGTGTCTGATTTGAATGAATAGTATTGTGCGCTGCCTTTCATGCGGAGATTAAATAGAGACGCATTTGCGGTAAGCTTTGCCGCAGTTCCCTGTTTTTTCACAAGGATGGAGTCGTTATAGCTCATTGACACTTCAGGGATTGCTTTGAAAGAAACCTTTCCGCTGCTTGATTTCAGGTCGATTTTTCCATTGATGCTGCCGACCATTAGCCGGTTGGTATCCAGTCCGGTACCCGGCCGGTCAGGCTCTTCAATGCCGCGATAGACCCCGTTGACACCAATGGAGAGTTCATCACTGATTACCACAACGTTTTCGGCCGCAATCATCTCATTGGTATGGCCACCGATTTTCGGTTCATATTCCAGTGCGATCTCTATGCGGGAGTCGGGATTGATAAACCCTTCATTTTTAAAGGTAAGGGTGCCTTTGGTACGCTCAATGCTGTATTCGCGCGGGTCAACGATTTTGCCGTCAACCCGAATTTCAACACTCCCGGTGATGATGTTGTTGACATTGAGGTAGTAGAAATTATCCTCCTGGAACGGGATTAATTTCCGCAGGTATTCTGTTTTTCGCCATCCTGCCCAGATACCGGTATTGACCCGTCGCCGTTTTTTCTCCCCGACCCGATCGCCGAATTCTGCTCTCATGGCCGCACCTTCAAAATAAGTCGGATCTATCAGCGTACTATGAAAATAGTCGGTCTTCTGGGTGGTAAGCCATCCGATTTTCCGCATGATATCGTCGCCGTAACCCCGGTACTCCACACCCCAGTGTAAAGCGCCTAACGGGTCGGTATTATCAAACGATCCGCGTAAGGTCCGGCCGTTTTTCAGGTCTACATTCAGATTGAGATTCGCTTTCGGCCACCAGTAGAGGAAATCATTAAATCGTGCAATAGTATCGGTCGCGGTAACAGTATCTTTAAAATCCTGAATAGAGGAATCAAATACCGAAAAAGTGTCGTATACAATAGAGTCCAGGTCATCAGAAAGCACATAATCTTTAATGCTTGTGCCCACGGGTGCCGGGAAATCAGCCTTATTTTTTAATTTAAAGTATGTTCGGCCGAGGAGGCTGATGCTCTGTCCGCCGGGCATACCCACACCCAATCCCCGCTCATCATTGTAAAAATCCCAGTTGCCTTTTTTATCACCGGC
This sequence comes from Chitinivibrionales bacterium, assembly GCA_030593665.1. Next base: position 2,202 of record JAUVGS010000450.1, read on the forward strand.
GCCTTTGGCAGCAGCAATTTCTTTTGTATGAAACAGGTCTTCCGCCGGAAAGTACACGCCAAAGGAGTTTCCTTTTTTACACACAACAGTCTGCCCTATGCAGTAAAGTGCCTCCTGTACATCATCACTTAAACCTTCAAGAGCAGTATAGAGTGTCCATCGCCGCTTATCCTCATCGAAAGAATACACACCGTCGGAGGTCGCAAACCATGATATTTTACCGGTTGTTGACAGAGCCTGGACCGAGAGATTCTCAATCTGCGTATTTTTTGAAAAGATTTCCCATGTCTGGTTCTTGCCGCTGTAGCGGATAACACCTTCCGGAGTGGCCAGCCAGATATAATCCGCATCGAGCCATACGTATTCGGCAGCACTGCCGGGAATATCACTGTTAAAGCTGTAAGAGTTCCATGTTTTCATGCTTGTGCTGTACCGGGAAAGGCCTTTGTCCGTAAGGATCCAGATGTAATCATTGAAGAAGAA
>JAUVGS010000284.1 GCA_030593665.1 Chitinivibrionales bacterium
ATATTCTTTTAATTTTCCATAGTACTGCCCTCTACTTAACATACTGTTAAAACCCACGACTCACAGAATGCATTACTTCTACACATTCTCCCAATCAAGCACAATTTTTCCTGATTTCCCGGATGCCATTATTTCGAAACCTTCCTGGAATTTTTTATACTCAAACCGGTGGGTAATAACCGGTGTAATGTCCAGTCCGCTCATGAGCATCATGGTCATTTTATACCAGGTCTCGAACATTTCACGGCCATAGATACCTTTTATTGTGAGGCCGTTAAAGACAACATAGTCCCAGTCGATGGCTGCCTGATCTGCCATAATACCGAGCATTGCTATTTTCCCGCCGTGACACATCACTTTTAGCATATCCATAAATGCGTTGCTGTTACCGGACATCTCCATACCAACATCAAAGCCTTCTTTCATACCCAATTGATTCATGGCATCTTCAAGAGTGTCTTTTCGTGCGTCAAGCACCAGAGTGGCACCCATTTTTTTTGCCAGTTCCATGCGGTAGGGATTGACGTCTGTTATAACCACGTAGCGGGCACCGGCATGTTTGGCAATGGCTACAGCCATAATACCGATAGGGCCGGCTCCGGTGATCAGGACATCTTCACCGAGTAGATCAAAGGAGAGTGCGGTATGGGTCGCATTGCCGAGCGGGTCAAAACTGGATATGATATCAAGCGGGATATCATTGTTGCAGTACCACACATTGGTCATAGGGATAACCAGGTATTCGGCAAAGGCTCCTGCTCTATTGACACCAACGCCGCTGGTGTTTGGACAGAGGTGCCTCCGTCCCGCCAGGCAGTTACGGCAGTGGCCGCAGGTGATATGCCCCTCGCCGCTTACCAGGTCGCCTTTTGTAAAGTCATGGACGTTTTTCCCGATATCTTCAACAATACCGACAAATTCATGCCCGATAACCATCGGGGTTTTTATGGTACGCTGCGCCCATTCATTCCATTCATAGATGTGCACATCAGTACCGCAGATCGATGTTTTTACTATGCGTATACGAACATCATTTATTCCAAGTCCGGGAACAGAAACTTCATCAAGTTCCAACCCGGGTGCCGGGCTCTTTTTCACTAACGCTTTCATTTTATTCATAGGATACCGTCCATGTTTTTAGTTGTGGGAAAACGAGTATCGAACAATAAAAATAATGATTTTGAGGGAAGGTTGCCATTAAATAATTGAGAATATGAGATATTTATTTAAAATTATAAGCACACAATCTTTTACAACATTGAGAATAATTACCGTTCTTTTTAAATGAAATTGTATTATAAAAAGGAGGAAATTTTATATTAGTACCTTAGAAATTATTTTTGTGTTTTTTACCCTGAAGGGCATAAGAGATACTAAGAAATAAATTTCCAAGAATCTCTAATTACCCTGAAGGGGCACAATGTGGCACAGGGTGCCCTTCAGGGTAGAAAATAATTTCGTGAAGGTACTTACTTGCAGTTTACCTGCGTTAGGTGTTACACGGTAGCCGCAATAATAACGTTTTCATGAAATCGAAGTCTGTACAATTACTTCATAGAAAGGAATCCGATATGACTACTCAACCCTCCAAAAAGCCGTTAAAAGAATCCGAATATACGTTTGATATTCACCATCACGGTGCGGATACGACCATTGCCTATCCGCCGGGTGCAGAAAATGACGCGTATTTGGTAACGTTGCCATACGATATAAAAGCGTTAGCACCGCACCTGTCCCGGCGAACGGTATTTCACCATTACAATGACCACCACTTATCCTATTATACAAAGGTGAAACGGTTTCTTACAGAAAACCAGCAGTATAAGAATATGCCTTTGGAGAAATTTGTCACTATCACGGACGATAGCCCTGTTGTCAAGGACGCGGTGGTAAACGCGGTATTACTGAGAAATCATAACGTGTATTGGCAATCCATGAAGCCTGGGGGCGGTATACAATCTAAAAAAGAGAGTGCATTGACCCGGCAGATTATCAAATCATTTGGTTCTGTCGCACGGTTTAAACAAAAATTTATTTCCAAGGCGATGAAAATCGGTATTGGCTGGATTTGGCTGTTTAAAACCAACAAGGGGCTTGAAATAATCCGTACAGAGTATTATCTTTCTCCGGTGATACAGTCGTATACCCCATTATTTACTTTAGATGTCTGGGAACACGCTTACTATGTTGATTATGGCAATATGCGAAATAAATATGTTGACCTCTTTCTGCAACATCTGGTTAACTGGGACTATGCCGAGAGGCAATTTCTCGGTTCTTAATTAGTGTCTGGCCGGAGACGTCATTGTCATTATTCATTCAAAAGCGAAGGGAATTCCAGACTTCATCTGTTTTTATTATAGTTTTTGTGTTTTTCTGCATGTTTTTGGCGGGCGAAAGCCAACGTGTTGGGAATCCAGGAATCTATACTTTTGCAATTACCTCATACTACTATAAATATATCACCTCTATAACAAGTGTGCCGTTAATCACTTTACCTGTTTGGGGACTACTGTTTTTGTAACGCATCGATTTGTTTGTTAGCGATATCAACGTAGCGTTGTTTTCCATCGGCCGTAAAAACTCTTTTGACGTTATTCCAGGAGGCGATCGCTTTCTTTTTATGAGACTCGTTACCACTCTTTTTGCTTAGCCGTTCGCAGGTAAGAGCTTGATAATAGGTAATGGTTCTGCCAATCGCATCGTTTTTAATCGTTTTACTTTGCGCTTTTTTAAGAAATTGTTCCGCTGTGTAATAATCACCCTTTCTATAGGAGAGCCGTGCTTTAATCAGATAAAACTCTCTTGATTGATATTCGTTAGTCTCAAAGAAAAGTACCAGCTCACGACGGTATCCCGATAGAGAAACCGATGTCAGGTTATCGGGCATTGCTTTGCTTTTATTGATAGCCTGAAGTGCGTTATATATTTCCCATGCCCTGATAAACTGCCCTTTATGCAGCACTCCTGATAAAATCATGAGCATATCCTGTTTGTAAAATTCCGTTTCAAGTGATTTGATAAAGGGTAATGGATCAGGACTTTTTTTATCAAGAATGACACCAGCCCATGCGCGATAGGGAGGACCGGATTCTGCCGATTTTACAGGAATAGATGTGGCCGGAGTCTGAATCACCGGTGTGGTGAACGATTCTTTTTGTACCGGTTTAGCAGGAGCTTTTTTCGATGAAGATTTTTTCGTCACTGCTTTTTGTTTCGGTATTTTTAATTTCGTTTTCTGCTTTTTAATTTTTTTAGCGACAGGTTTAGGAACTGCTTTGGGAGTGGTTTTTATCGAAGGCGTTTTATACGTCGTTGCTTTATCCCGGCTCTTTACCGTATCCGGAGTCTCTTCAATGACCGGTTCTTTGGGCTTGAGAGGTGAGTTTACCATCGTTGCGGCAGGAATGTGTATTGAAAAATCCGGATCGGCCGGTGGTTCCTCTATATAGTTTACCGGTTCCGGAAATGATATTCGATTTTTGACAACAGGCACAACCGTTATCTGCTCAGGCTCCTTTTTACTGTTCCAGTCATTCTGAATGATATAAAGAGTAATTGCAACAATAAATGTTGCCAGTGTGAGAATTAAAACGGTTCCCGCTATCGCGGAGAATTGATACCGTAATGGAACTAATCGTTGCTGATTCTCTAATTCAAGATAGAGTTTTAAAACTTTTTCAGGAAGATATTTTGATATATGTTTATGAATTTTTTCAAGTTCATACCGCACTTCTTCGGCGGATGAATAACGTTTGTCCGGGTCATTATTAAGGCAACGTTCAATGAGTTTGCTGAGAGTTTTAGGAATGCGTACATTAAATGAACTCAGCCGATCATACTTATTCTTACCGCGATCTCTCATAAGCTTCGCAATATCTGTTTCAGGAAAGACCTTTCTGCCGGTTACCATTTCATAGAGTACACAGCCGAGAGAGTATATATCCGATCGTTCATCACCATGCCCTCCGAGGAGCTGCTCCGG
>JAUVGS010000389.1 GCA_030593665.1 Chitinivibrionales bacterium
GTCGGTTGACAGTATTGAACAGATATAACACTGAGCTTCAGAATAAAGATCCGGGTCGATAAATTTCAATAATGCACTGTCCAGCTCTCTTGATTTACCCGATTCAATCAACCGGGTAAAAAGCTCTTTCATACTGGTATCCGGGATTCCCGTGTCCTCACCGACAATCTCCTCAAGCCAGGATAGTGTCCCAAGGGTATCAGAGTGTTTTATAGCCAGAGCATACATCTTTCTATAAAGGGTATACCGGTAGGGTAGCAGAGGGGTTTTTTGAGCTGCGACACGATATGAAATCAAAGCACTTTCAAACCGTCCCTGCGCACACTCAATATCACCGATCCGCTCAAAGGCATACGGTGAATAAAGGGATTTCATCTGAATGGTCAATTTAAAATAGAAGAGTGCTTTACTCCAGTTTTTCAATCCCTGCTGGACACAACCCAGTTTAAAGAAATGGAATGCAGAGTCGGTAACGATCGTATCAGACTGAATGGCTTCCAGTGCTTTCTCATAGTCGCCATTGCGAATTGCTTCGGTACCGCTCCATTCGGGGATATCCATGTTTAGGATAGGTGTTGATGAAGTACTACCCGAAAAGATGAAAAATGTTACTACAAAAAGATGTGATCTCATTTTCTGCATAATATATATGATAATTGTTAAGTGCACGTGTTCATAAATATGCTAACGTTTTTAATCGGTCAAAGCAAGTGCCACTGGCACTTTGCCTTCCTTCTCGTCCTCGAAAGATTAATAGGAATCTGAAGATGAGAATAAGTCATGGTACTTTAGCACAAGACCATTAAAACATAATAAAACGAAATGTATTTACATATACGCTCCGCCATTCACACCCAATACCTGGCCGGTAATATAACCGGCATCATCCGAGGCGAGAAAAGAGACCACCGACGCCACCTCTTCCGGCTTGCCAAATCGATTCATAGGCACTATTTTTTTGAGTTCCTTTTCATTGATATCGTCGGTCATATCCGTCGCGATAAATCCTGGTGTTACCGCATTGACAAGCACATTCTTTTTTGCACATTCACGGGCAAGAGATTTTGTTGCACCAATAAGTCCAGCTTTTGCGGCAGCATAATGCACCTGCCCGGCCATCCCTGATTCCCCGGAAGTTGACGATATCACAATGATTCGCCCCGCCCTGTTTGGTATCATGTGACGGACGATCGGTTTCACAACACCGTAAAAACTCGACAGATTGATATCAATCACGGAGTCCCACTGCTCCTCCGACATGAAGATCAGCAACTCATCCTGACGGACACCTGCACACAACACACAAACATGAATGGTGTACCTGCCGGTTATATCCTCTACCGCTTCCTGCGCGGCACTGCGGTCAGTAACATCAAACGGATACAATTCACTTGACCCTCCGGCTTTATTAATCAACCCATGCGTTGCTTCCGCCTCTTTCTCATTACTGCGAAAATTTATGATAACATGATAGCCATCCTGCGCAAGGCGCTGTGAGATTGCCCGGCCGATTCCCCGTGAACCGCCGGTAACCAAAGCCGCTTTTTTTTCTGCCATATTTTACACCTTACATGATTTCTAATTTAATGTATCCTTTAATCCCAACGCAGATAAACTGCAAGTAAGTACCTTAACCTGAAAATATTCTGCCACATTGTGCCCCTTGAGAGTAATTAGAGATTCTTGGAAATTTATTTCTTAGTATCTCTTATGCCCTTCAGGGTAATTAGAGATTCTTGGAAATTTATTTCTTAGTATCTCTTATGCCCTTCAGGGTAAAAACACGAAAATAATTTCTAAGGTACTAAAAACAGCAGTCAGAAATCAGAATGTTTAAAAACAATTCGTTAGCAATTAGTAAAAATTTATTATCATTCACCTTATAAGTGAATCTAAAAAGAATATGAAAAAATAATATAATCCTTATTACTTCTGAGTCCTGATTTCTGACAACTGATTTCTACTGAGGATTTTAGGTTAATCCTAATTCTTTATAATACATTGAACAAAGGCTATCTGCAAACAACATTTTATAGAAACGCATTCCCTGAATTCATACATTGCTTTCGTGCTCGCTATGAAATTATATACAACGGCAGGATATTGCTGAAATAATCCGTGAACGGTTACAACAATCCTCAGTACCTTTTATCCTCCTCCAAAACATTCCCTCTTACCTATTAAATTACTTTTCTGTCACAGAAGATTTAAAGTGATTGTATGATTTTTTAATAAAAATAATGAAAAGGTATTCAGTGGGATATACATACAGCTATTTTGTAAGACACCGTATAATTTAGTTTCTGTTAAATATAGGTCTGTTTTGAATGTCATTCCGGCATTCTTTTGGCCGGAATCCAGCTTTTTAAGTGTTTATAAGCATGGATTCCCGCTTTTTTGTATAAATCAGGGCATGGATTCACACCTTTGGCGCACTTCGCCCGCTAAAAGCATGCGGGAAAGCACAAAAACTATAATATAAACAGACGAAGTCTGGACCTCCTTATGTTTAAGAATGAACAATGACAATGACGTTTTCGGACAGACACTAATTAATAACTCAAAAAAATCATTCAAAACAATGAAAAAACCATCACCTATTACTTTTTTAAAACAATTTTCTTCCTTTGCATTCCCCGCAGGTATACTACTCTGTCATTTTTTCTGCATAAGTGACAAGTCAGGCACCGGCACACTTGCACCGGGTGATACCGTGACCGTGCTCTCCTATAACGTAGAAAACCTTTTTGATCTTCAGGACAACGGAACGGAATACCCTGAGTATAAACCCTTTACCCATAACTGGAACAACGAAACCCAGGCGAAAAAACTGGACAACATAGCATCGGTCTGCGCTGCAGCACAGGCAGACATACTCGCCCTCGTTGAAATTGAAAACATAACTGCGGCCAGACAGTTGCAGAAAGCCCTTCGCCGGAAGCAACGGCGCTATCCCTATATCACCGTTGGCGACCGGCCCAATCCGACAACAACATGCCAGGCGATCCTGTCCCGGTTCCCTATTGTACACACACAG
>JAUVGS010000564.1 GCA_030593665.1 Chitinivibrionales bacterium
TCGTAGATTGTAGCTTCCGTTACCACGGCATGGCTGATCAATTCCAAATCGTTTCTCAAGTTCATCTAATGTACGGGGGTAATCCTCCATTTATTGAAACTATATATTGTACCTACAGCAATCAAGTGAATACCCATAAAAAGGTATTTTATTTTCAAATACAGAAAACCACAATCATTGTCAGCATACCGCAGCAATCAAAGAAAAGGCGGATAGTCATTATCCTCCGGTATTATTGCAACTCCATCAATTTCCACCAGCCATGCAGGACGGCATACGGAGCCTTTCAGGACTATTATCGGTACTTCAGATGGGATGCTGCGGGAAATAATATTTTTTACATATTTATAAAAGCATGTATCGCGCAGGTATAAATTGATATAGGCTAAATCTTCCAGGCCGGTGTTATATGGAGCAAGAAGCGCTTTTACATTTTTTATTGTTTGCATAGTCTGTTTTTCAATATTGCCCGGATGAGCGACATTTCCATTCTTGTCAATACTTGCCGTTCCTGAAATATGGAGGTGAGAACGGTCGCCGAATTTTACGCAAAGTCCCCTCTCAAAAGTAACGCCATACTTTATCGTCGGGGGCATATTATCAAGAGCTTCCATCCGGACAATCTGCTCTTTTTGTATATTTTTATAGGAGAGCACATCCATAGAAACAAGTGAATCGACATCTTTCCCTTTCCCTTCAATCCCCGTGCTGGCAAGATAGCGAGTGTTGCCGGTAAGACCCTCTTTTATAAAAAACTCCCTGCGTGTTTTGACCATACCACCGTAATGGTTGTCTATATCACGAACATATATCCATGTCCTGATTGTGTTATCCAGCAGATTCATATCCCTGTTTTTCAGATGATCGGTATAGTTGCGTAGAATCTCCCCGGTCTGTTTCCCGGAATCAAATTCTCCACATCCCGCATAATTGGCAGACCAGATCATAGAATAGTGGCTGCCCGATATTACTATCTCATTGCGCCATTGATTAGCACTGTGGCTGAGCAGTGTTTTTGTAAGAGGTGTTTTTTTATTTCTGACAAAATAGGCATAAAGGCTAATCGAACCTCCTGATAACGGGGGCTGCTGAATAACCGACACCGCGCCGTTTTTCAAGCGCTGAAACAGCGATGACGTCAGAAGTTCCTCTTTCTGATTCTCAATGTCACTGAGATACAACCGGGAGAAAACAGGGAAATCGCTACCGCTGTGTAAACCCATTTCCCCGACTACCTGCGAATAGGAAGCGTCCAGTTCACAGACAGTCCCGGTAAATGTCGCATTTTCATTCGTTGTGATAACCAGATGAAACTCATCGGCACCGATATCACTTTTAAACGTTGTGTACTTAATCATTGCGTCCTTGTCCAATTTCTTTTTAATATATTAAAACTCACCCAACATTTTTTATATAAGCATATAAGACAACTTACCGAAAACGCTCTAAAAACAGAACATTGATCTGAACATCCAATACCAGTCGCCCGGCCGGGGAGTTACATCGTCATACATACCAGCCTGTCCGTGTTGAATATGGTCGCGTGCAAACTGGGTACTCAAACGAAGAAAGGAGGTGACCTTTTTACTCGCATACACGGACCACCGCCAGTTATCGGAACCTTTATACTCGTAGGTATCATCCTTTGGGGATGTTGAAACAGAGCTTCCGGCATA
>JAUVGS010000382.1 GCA_030593665.1 Chitinivibrionales bacterium
AAATAGTATTACAAAATGGTTTAAATAATTATAACGGATGTATTGACTCTTATATTCACAACCAGGCGTCTCAGGGTAATTTTGGTGATGAAGTTACTGTGAAAACTGAGTTTGAAATTATAAACGCAGGGCCTTTTATTACCTATATTTATGGTTATCCGGTAATAAAATTTGACCTCCCTGAATCACTCAATATTACAGAAATCATTAAAGCTTCATTGTCAGTGTATGTTGACTATTGGCCATATGAATTTTATCGGTACCATATACCGAGAGAATATCAAAATATTCTTTTCTCTTATGACATTTCTAAAGATGAAACCGGTCCTATTGGTGTACATAAGATCACGACAGCGTGGGAAGAGATGAGTGTAACCTGGTCTAAGCCATGGAACAAGGTTGGAGGAGATTTTGACAGTATTGCACTTGATAAAAATAGCAACACCATTTTACACGCCTGGGAAGAATTCGATGTAACTTCTGCTATAAAAGAATTCTCTTCAGAACCTTCATTAAATAACGGTTTTCTTATAAAGTATACACAATTAACGTATGTGAAATGTGTATTATATTCTTCAGAACATCATGAAAAGACGAAATGTCCAAAATTGACAATATACATTAAAAGTGATACGGAGGCTCCCGCGGTTGATGTAACTGCTCCTAATGGAGGGGAATTATGGAAAGAAGGGGAAATAGGGGAAATTAAATGGACCGCTCAAGATAACGCAAAAGTTACAGCAGTATCGATATATTTTTCAAATGATAATGGATCACACTGGTCTCTTATTGATAGTTCAGATCAAAACATCGGATCATTTCCATGGCAGATTCCTACCGGTGTTGCATCAAAAAAGTGTATGATAAAAATTAATGCCTTTGATGCGGAAATGAATATTGGCAACGATACATCTGCAGGTGTCTTTGAAATAACACATGAATCCGCTATTCTCTATACTGAAACGATACCTGATGAAAATATAAGGTATAGAAGTATAGATAAAACATTGTTAGTATATATACCTTTTACAAAAAATTGTACCATTATAATTACAAATTTACAGGGAAAACAAATCTCATTATTCCGGATAAAGGGAGGAAACAGGTGGTATAAAGCTGCTGAAGCATTTAATTATGGAACCTACATTATAGCCATTAAGACCCCTGAAGGAATGTTTCATAGTAAATTTGTATTTGTTAAATAATAGTTATATGTTTCATCTGTCATTCGCTACTGTCCGGGTAATGCCGGAACTTCGCAAATCCGGTGATGCAGTATCTGTAACTGGAAAATTAATATGGCTCTCTGCCTGAATTACCCGCTTCAGGCAAAGAACCTTTCTGATTGAACGTTATTTTACATCGATAATTTTCTGTTGAGTCGCTTATCCAGAAAACCGGAACGTTGACCTTTGTAGTATGAAAGGTGAAAGTGAAGGAAGCGGCTCTGTTGAGGATCCGGGTAAAGTCAGCCACCATTTGAGGGTAAAAAAAACGAAAATAATTTCTAAGGTACTATATTAAGGATAATTTATACTATTTATCTGGTGATGCAAATATTCATTTTTTATTTCTCTAACTTGTTTTAAATTATACGTATGGCTAGAACGTTCCCTTCGGATATAAATAGTGACGTTGTCTCTGACAGCGAAATGGACGTGTTTCTTTCCCTGCGTGACCGCCTGGATAACTCCTACACTGTTTTTCACTCATACAATATTCTTCCGAGAAATACCCGTGGGAACCGTATTGACGGCGAGATCGATTTCCTTATTTTTTCCCCTCACTACGGTATCCTTGTTCTTGAAGTGAAAGGCGGCAGTATTAAGTATGAGCCGGAAACCGGACTGTGGTTTCAGAACAATACCGCAATCAAGGAGAGTCCTTATGACCAGGCCGGGCGCAATGTGCGTGCGGTACTCGAGTTCCTTAAAAAAAATTTCGGCCGCAAAACACCGGTGCATGTCGGTAAAGCGGTCTGTTTTCCCAGTGTCAATACCGCGCTGTATAACCTTCCGGCGTTTGCTGAAGGTATAACGATTATCGGTCCCCAGTTGCGAGATGTTAACGGGATTATCGCAGCGGTGTTTAGGAGCAATCTGAAGGGAAAGGAGAACACCTGCAGTGCTGCCGTTTCAGAAAAAATCCTCAACGTTCTCATGCCGGATTTCGAATACAATGTCAGCTTCACGGACTGGGTCGAGAATGTCAACAATCGGATTCACCGGTTGACAGAACGTCAATCGCTCACGCTGCTGAGGATGCACGACCATAAACGGCTGTTTGTCCAGGGCTGCGCGGGCTCCGGCAAGACTATCATTGCATTGAAAAAAACCCGGGAACTCGCTCGCGCCGGTAAAAAAGTACTGCTCCTCTGTTATAATGAACCGCTGGGTGAAATGCTCAGTGAAGCGTCAAAAAAGGTGTCCGCCAACTGTACCGCCATGTCTTTTCACCGCTTCTGTATATTCAAACTGCCGCAGAAATGGAAACCGGAAAGAACCTCCGATGGCAGTGACTACTGGACCAGACTGGTTCCTGAGCAGTTCATGAAATTTCTTGACAAGAATCCGATAACCTATGATGCGATAATCGTGGATGAAGCTCAGGACTTCAAGGATGAGTACTGGGTAACCATACAGAAGATGCTTACACCCGACAGCCTCTTTTATGCCTTCTATGATCCTGACCAGAACATTTATAATCCAGGTCCGGACCCATCCATTCCTGTTGAGGCCGAACCTATTACTCTTTTCGAAAACTGCCGCAATACCAAGGCTATATACCGGTATATCGAGCCCTTTGCCAAAACCCGAATGCTTGTGTTCCCCACTATGCCTGAGGGTAAACCGGTTGTTGAAGCGGTCTGTTCGGACCGTGACTCCCAGCGAAATAAACTGCAAAGCATTCTTACTACCCTTATAAAGGAAAACGGGCTGCCTGAAGATAAGATCATTGTGCTGGGCGGGCACCGCATGGCGAATACAAGTATCGGCGACAATCCTGAAATAGGGGAGTTTACCCTTTCGGAAAACGGAAGAGATCAGGGGAAAAATTTTGTTACCTACATGACCTATATGCGTTT
>JAUVGS010000281.1 GCA_030593665.1 Chitinivibrionales bacterium
ACATGTCTTTTTGTGTAAGGACAGGTGGAAACCTGTCCTTACTTTTCTCAAGTGAGGGTAAAAAATGATCACGGACCACGACAAACAGGAAAGACGCTGCCCCAGATTGGGCAATGATGTACCCTTTTCCTATTGCAGAAAACCTGGAGATGATACTCCCTGTTCACGTATTTATGACTGCTGGTGGCAAACATTCGACATTCATGCATTTATGCAGGAGCATTATTCAAAGGAAATCCTTTCAGAAATAGCTAAACCTCCTCAACTGAAAACAACTTCACTGCTGGAGATGATACAACAGGTAGAAAAGAGACTTGAAAAGTAACATATTTATTTTCTAATAGTAACTATTCGGTATATCACGAAAACATCAAAATACGTCATTTAACGCTACACCTGAATAGAGTAACTATAAATATCTTTTGCTACTTTAGCTTCAGAGTGGCTATTTTTATCTTAATAACTTCAGACTTAAAATACCCTAACTGAAATTGGATAATTTGTGAAATCGAATCACCTTATTATGAATAGCACTCTTTTTTTATTTGTTTTTTTATTAAACAATCCATCCTTTTCCAGGATTGACACACCAAACCCGATAAAAATCCTGGCAACCGGCGAAACCCATGCTATGCTTGATGCCTGCAACTGTGCCGATTCACCCTCGGGTGGATTGTCGAAACGAGCTACAGTACTGAAACGTCTGAGAATAGAGAATGAGCTCCTATTACTTGATGCCGGCGGTTTTGCAGGCGGCGGAATATATGATTTCTACACCGAGGGAAGAGCCCGCGATTCTTTACGGACACTTATAACTATACAGGCAATGGCACAGATGGGCTATGATGCCGCTGCAATTGGTGATGAAGAACTGCAGCTTGGTATCACATTACTTAAACAGCATGCAGAAAAAGCGGGATTACCACTCATATCTGCCAATTGTCGTTATAACTCAGGCGAGTATTGCACAGCGCCATACAGGATTGTTAAAAAGGGCTCTGTTGCCTTTGGCATTACTGCGGTAACTCCCCGGGAAAAACTGTTTTCGATTGATTCGTCAGTAGTAATTGATGATCCGGTTGCCGCAGTGAAAAAGATATGGAAAAAACTTAAAAAGAAGTCTGATTACCAGATAATACTTTCCCATCTTGGTGAAGACGCCGTGCAGGAGCTCATTAAACAGTTTCCGGCATGTGATATCGTGGTGAATGGACATCGGAAAAGGAGTGTACAGCCGGTCGTGGCTCTCGATAATCAGATACTCATGCAGTTCGGTTTTCAGGGTAAGTATATATCCGTTGTTGATCTGTCAGCGGTGCGCAAAGTGTTCCATCCGTATGTCAATGACTGGATAGTAATTAACGATACGATCCGGGATGATAATGAGATGCGGACACTGATTGACCCGTACTATACATCGCAATTGCCGCGAAAAACAGTATTTGATCTTTATATCATGAGCCAGTGTCCTTATGGTATACCTGCTTTGCGGGATCTCCACCGGTTTTCTGAGCAGTTCCCGACAACAGAACTTTCCGTATGGTTTATCGGTGATATACAGGAAGATGGTTCATTGAAATCACTGCATGGGGAAGAGGAGTTGTTTGATGAAAAGATATGGCTGGCGGTTAAACATCTCTATCCCGACATGTGGTCGCATTTTATCTATCTGGTCTCGGTTGAAGGCTATACTGCAAAAAGAGCGCTGATTGACCTTGAGCTTGATACGGAAAAAATACTGGATTGGGCAAAGTCCCAAGGCATAGAAGCTCTTACCAACCATTACTATCGTTCGCAACGGCAGAATATTGAAGCTTCACCGACACTGTTTATCAATAACCGGATATATCATCCTGAAGTATCCTATCTTCGCCTGGCAAAGGAATATTGCGGTGATGTCCCTGTTAAAAGCAGGCCGCCGGTATGTGATTCTTTACCGGAATGTTTCGAGGACAATGACTGCAGGCAAAAGGGGAAAGTCGGTGCCTGTGTTAAATTGGAGGATGCACAAGGCGGGACCTGTTCCTTTAAAGATGCTGTGCAGTTTGATTTTGTTATCGTAATACCGGACTCTGCATTAGTTCATACCGAACAGAGTTCAATCGTTACTACCGAAGAGCTTTTCCCGGGAGTGCGTATGGTAAAACATCGGTGGAGTTCTGAAAAGGGAAAAGAGCTTATCCAGAACAATAAACCTGGCGCGTTACCATTGTATCTCTTTGATAAAAAAGTAACACAAACTGCAAATTATGAAAAAATAAAGTCAGGCCTGAAAGATATCGGTGAATGGTATACCTTTAAAGATGGTGTGATGAAAAAACACTTTTTCTTCAAAAGAAAACCTTCGAAAGGTATTGTTGAATTGTTTATCGATCCATTTTTTCCTGATATAAGTAAAGTTTTAGGAACAGTACTGAATCTCTTCCCTGAATTGAAAGGTATATCCATACAACCGGTTATATTTGAAGAAATTATTTCGGAACAGTCACCGCAGGAAGAAAAAATGCGGCATGAAGAAGCTTTGCGGTGGCTGGTACTGTCAAAATATTACAAACCCGGTGTGTTTGCCGCATATCTCAACTCCTACCAACTTCAGCCGGGAAGTTCCTACTGGTTTTCTGTACTGAAAGAGCAGAAAATTAATGTTGATAAATTTGTGAAACAGGTGAAGAAAAACAATGCATTGTTGAAATATATCTGGAAAGATATCGAAGCACTTGGTATTCGAGAGCCGGTTGAACTGCTTGTCAACAATCAGGAACTGATTCTGATAAAAAACCAGAAGTTTCTAGAAGAGATATTGAATGGAATAGTGGGGGAGTGAGAAAATACTATTCAACGGAAAAACATATCGAAAATATGGAATATCTAATAATAGCAGGTTGTATCCAGGGATTAATCCTTATGATGGGGGTTGTATGAGAATATCAATAAAAAAGAAACTGCTACATGTGCTGTTATGGGTGTTGATTTTAGCAATCCTATCTGCCTATGCAAAGAAAGGGCAAAACACCTATACATTGCCGGCTGAATGGGAGCAGCAGGAGTCAATCTGGTTGCAGTGGCCGCATGATAACACCTATATAGGATATTTGAATGCAAATAAAGTAGAACCGGTATGGGTTGAAATGGTAAAAGCATTAATCGATTATCAAAAAATTAATATCATTTCCATTGATGCTAATTCGCAGACACAGTTGAAAACATTGCTTAAAGACATTGATAATGGAAACATCAGTTATCACATTGCACTATTAAATGATGTCTGGATCAGGGATAATGGGCCGGTGTATGTTAAAAACACCAGCAATGAAAATGTAATTATAAACTGTCAATTCAATGGCTGGGGTGGGAAGGTTCCGAAGGCGTATTATAAAGATGATGATAAAATTCCCGTAATAATTGGAAATAGCACCGGAACCCAGGTCATCAATGCACAAATTGTTTTGGAAGGAGGCTCTATTGATGTAAATGGTAAAGGTACTTTTATGGGGACAAGATCTTCAATAATAAACGATAATCGCAATCCCGGTATGACTCAACAGGATATCGAGAAAGTTTTCTCTGAGTATTTAGGTGTATCCCATTTTATATGGCTTGAGGGCCCTTTATATGAAGATCCTGAAATTGGCGGGGATATTACTGATGGGCATGTTGACGGTTTAGCAAGATTTATTGATGATACTACGGTGTTATATGCATGGTGCCCCGAGGATCAGAATGATCCCTGGTTTACAAGAATTATTAAAAAGAACAAGGAAATTCTTGAAAAATCAGTTACAGAATCCGGTAAAAAACTACGGCTGATTCCTCTATTGGAAACAGAAAAGCCGGTTGGTGAATATCCGGCAGGTTACACCAATTTTCTTATCACAAACAAGGTGATTTTGTTTCCAGTATTTGGAGACAATAATGATACCCCGGCGATAAAGACTGTTGAAGAACTCTTTCCAAAGCATAAAGTGGTTAGTATAAATTGTACCGACCTTTATGAATATGGCGGAATG
>JAUVGS010000434.1 GCA_030593665.1 Chitinivibrionales bacterium
CAAGTAAAAAACCGATTCTTCATTGTGAAGCATTATTAATAGAAGGTTATGTCAGAATTATAAATGAAAAATATAATGAAGCGTTAGCGATATTTTCCCAGGCAAATGAACGGGTAAAAGACGTCATACCACCGCTGAAGACTGACAAAAGTGCTACCATGCTTGAGTGTAATAATAGCCGTGATGAGTATAATATGCTGGCTTTTAAGGTGAATGAATTAGCATTTAAAAAAGAAACTTCTGATATAGTAAAACAGATTGATAGTCTCCAAATATCACAAGTTGAACAAAGGGAAAGACTGAAAGAATTGCAGGCGTTTCTGGATGAGTATGAAAGACGTTCATTTTTTGCCCGAAATCTGCCTGATCTTCGCGCAGATATTGAGTACGCACTTGTAAAGCTAGAAGGGATGGTAGATCAGGAAGAAATACAAAGCACCTTGGAAAAAGCAGGTAAAAAGCAGAAGCAGATCGACGATGAAGTTGAAAAACTTGAGAGCCAATTGAAAGGATTGGAAAAAGAGAAAGCTGTAAAAGATACCTTGGAAGAGAAAGGCGGGGAAGAAGAGTAGAACGTTTAAATGGGGAATGAATTTATATAGATATAAGAGGGGAGGGGCTTTTACCTCCCCTCTTTATTTGTTATGGGGAGCATGATTCTGATTTTGATAATGTTGGCTTTGTTGCAGCATATATGATAAAATATGTAGAGAGGTTATAATCGGAATGGACAGAAAAATATATAGTTGTTATTTATTACTTATAGCATCATGTTTTTTTTTGCATGTCGGCAGGAGTAATGCTGCCACTTCCCAGGAAGGTATCCATAAAAAGGCTGAGAGTGATACGGTATCACCGTATACAATACTCTGGGAACAGGGGAGGAGCTATGAAGCGGCAGGCAATATGGTATCAGCATTAGCCGTTTTTGAACAACTGGATGGTTTTGATGGAAAGAATCCCGAAATACACTTCCATCTTGCTTTAACACTGATGGCTCTTGGGAGGGGAGAGGAAGCTGAACGTGTTATTAAAGAAACCGCACGGTTGTCGCGAAAGACAAAAGGGGAAATATACCAGCGGCTGGGTGAAGAGTTTTCGCAAACCGGTAATACCGCATTTGCAATCCTTGCGTTTAACAAAAGTCTACGTGTTCAGGTTACTAATCCTGCTGCCTGGTTTAGTCTGAGTGAATTGTATTTAAAAAGCAATAATGACAGCGCCGCAGCGTTTTGTTATATGCATCTGTACAAATTAGACACCATAAATAATAAGGGGTATATAAAAAAAGCGTGTGCCCTGTATGAGACTACCGGGCAAAGTGAAAAGGCACGGAAGGCCTATGCAGAAGCCTATGAAAGGGAGAGCGATCCGGCGATCCTTATCATGCTTGCCGAATTGGAATATCGTCAACAGAATTGTAACCGGGTGCGCACATTACTCCACTCGCTGACCGGCGTCTGGGCCGGTGACCGCAAGGTTAAAAACCTTCTTGAAAAATGTATTGATGATAAGGACCCTCCCTTTCTTACCCTAAAAGGCAAAAACCCTCTGGTACTTCTTGCGGAGAAAGATACATACATTGAACCGGGCGCGATTGCTGTTGATAATGTAGACGGGGACCTTACCTCACGAATCAAGATAACGGGAAGTGTTGATATACATGCTTTAGACACATTTACTATCACGTATTCAGTTTCCGATGACAGTGAAAATAAAGCTGAAAAGGTTCGTATCGTTATTGTGGTGGATACAATATTGCCCAGGATTACGTTACTGGGAAAATCACCCGTCCATCTGAGGAAAGGTGACGCCTATACCGATCCGGGAATTACCGCCGTTGATAACCGTGATGGTGATATCTCTGCGTCGGTTGTTGTTGACGGTACGGTAAATGCTGCCAGGGTGGGGAATTATATCGTTACCTATACCGTTACCGATAGAGCCGGAAACCGTGTTACAGAAAAACGCTTTGTGAATGTCTATGGGGCCACGGATGATTTTGATACCACGGCACCGGTTATTGTAGCGTTTAGTGAACCACCCGCGGTTATTACCGTTGGTGATTCCTACCTCATGCCGCGAGTCAAGGCGTTTGATGACAAGGACGGCGATATTACCTCACAGCTCACGGCCTGGGGACGGGTTGATACGAGTTTTGCCGGCACGTATGCCATTACCTATTCCGCCGCAGACAAGGCCGGGAATGTTGGTAAAAAAACATTCGAAATTACCGTTCAGGATGCCGGTTCTCAGCAGAAGATTGCCGGTAAAAAGGCATCGGCTGATAAGGCTTCGAAAGATAAAAAGATGTTAATTGATATGGAACCTGATTGGGATAAGGATGCGTCTATCAGTGAGAAACTAAAAAAGAAAAAGAGTGAAAAACAAAAAAAAGATAAAGACAGGGAACGAAAAGTGAGTAATCGAAAAGTAGCGCTCAGTATCACGACCGGAATTCTTGGTGTCGGGTGCGGGGTGTATGGCCTGATAATGAATGCACGTATCCCTGAACGACAGGCAGCGTACGATGCGGCCGGCCAGGGTGACGTTGATTTGAAGCGCAGTGAACTCGAAAGAACCGGATTGCTGAGAAATATCGGCTATATTAGTGCCGGGGTGTTTGGCCTGGGATTTACAATTAATATTGCGATTCCGGACAATAAAAAAGAGAAAATGTCCTATATCGAATAGAGAATAGTGCAGTGAAAGAGGGATCTGTATCACATGGTGTTCAAGATTTATAATATGAATAGGATGAAGAAATCGGCCTGGCT
>JAUVGS010000216.1 GCA_030593665.1 Chitinivibrionales bacterium
ATAGATACAGTTAAAGAATCTGATTGCCATATATATTCTGTTCGCCGCCCTTTTACTACTATTCGGGAAGGGTCTGATATAATATAGTCCCGTTTTATTATTCTTCCTGTTAGAATACGAATAAGATCATTAAAAATGAACGGATATATTGTAAAAAATGGTATTGTGGATACTTCATCGAAAACACCGATTCGATATTCCCGATCCTCCATAATAATTATGGCACTATCCATGTCAGATGAAATAGAAGCAATCGTTTGAGCAAATGGCGTATATATTTCACAAGTAAAATCGGTCCAGTTCTGCAAAGAGACAGTAATAGTGCCTCGATACCGCTCTCCATGTAAAGAAAAGGCAATATTCCCATATGCCTTTACTGTCTCCAGAGAATCAACCAAAAAGGAGTACAATTGTTTCTGCTCTTCCGGAAATATTTTCTTTTGGGTATGTGCACATGATACCATGTATATAACGACGGTTAAAAGAACTAAAAAATACCCTGAAATTACGAAAAGGGAGATACCTTGCGATACGATATTCGTCCCTACAGGAAGAATTCCAGATCGGATACCATTCTTTTTATTGTGATTCATCAACGACTGGCATTTCTCCCGATTTTTTTTGCAAATTATATAAATTATCTATTCTCTTTTGTATTAATTCCGTATTTTCCGTACCAAGTTCAATACATCGCAAATATGCCTCGATAGCACTGTTTATTTCTTCTTTTTTCGCACGAATATCACCAAGATGTTCATGGATTATAGGATCATCCTGTATCTGCTCCATTGCCTTAAGAATATATTCTTCAGCTTTTTCAAGCTTACCCATTTTATAAAAGATCCACCCATATGAATCTAAGTAGGCCCCATTCTCCGGCTCTTTTTCCAGAGCCATTTCCAGAAGCACCTTCGCACTGTCGAGATTTTTCCCCTGATCCGCCCACATATAACCGAGATAATTGGCAGCAGCATCATCTCCGGGTTTCAACCGAAGGACATTCCTGAATGCATCAGCCGCCCTCTTATGATTTCCTTCCCGTTCATAAGCACTCCCCAGTTCAAACCATACTGTCGGATCATTTTTGTCAAATGTCAGTGCTTTCCGCAAAACTTCCACAGCTTCCTTGAATTGTTTCTTAATATTCAGCGCATAACCATACATACGCCACGAAGCACCCGCTTCAGGAATACGTTCTGTAAATCGTTTAGAAAAACCCAATGCCTTATCCCAGTCTTTCTGCCGCAGGGCAAGATAGCACAAATGAAGCCATGCATCAATATAGGTATTTTTTAATGCAAGACACTTCTGAAGCTCAATCTCTGCTAACGCCAGTCTGTTATTCCCTGCAAAAACAAGTCCTAAATAAAAATGTAATTCATAATCATCAACATTTTCAGTAAGAAGTGATTTTAGTATTTCCTCTGCCTCTGCATATTGCTTATTATAATAATAAAGCATGGCAAGGGTTTTTCTGTGGTAGAACTTGGTAAGGTAATCATCATCAGCCATCTTTTCATAGTAGTCAATAGCCTGCGGGTATTCACCACGGGATATATATATCCGGGCAATAGTATTCATAGCTTCTGTGTTTGTGGAGTCAAGCAGGAGTGCAGTTTTAAAAAAATTTATCGCTGATGCGGTATCTTTCTTTAAAAGGCCGATAAGCCCCAGCCCATTAAATATCTCCGTTTTATTTTCAAAGGTATTATCCAAAAAAACAAAAAGGCTTTCAGCTTTGTCATACATCTGTTCACGGATATACAGATTGGCAAGCTTTATCCCAATATCCAACGACTGCGGTTTCCGGATAAAATAACGGGTATAATGTTCTATCGCCTTTTTTGTATCATTCAGACGGTCGTAAAGATACCCTAAGACGCTCAGTTCCGCAGATCTCAACAAAGAAACTGTTTCGAAGGTTTCAGCGGCTTTACGAAATTGCTGCATTTCTATATATAAGTTGGCAATGATCCGCTTCTCATCATCAGTCAGAGCGTCAACTTTTTTCTGTCCTTTTATCAGGACAAGCGCCTGTTTATATTTTCGAGAGAGTACATACTTATTAACTAACAGATCCCGTAAAACTTTCGAGGAAGGATCAAGGTCATATGCCAGTTCATAGAAACGTTCCGCCATTTGCAGCAAGCCGCGTCGTTCATTGTCTCTCGCTTTACTGAAATAATTACGTGCACGTTCGAGTTCCAACTCCCGCCGGTTATATTCCGGCACAGGATGAATACGTGGGAATTTATAGGATGCGCAACCGATCCATAGGTTCACTGCAAGAAGAAGTACAAACACCTTTAGTACCTTAGAAATTATTTTCGTGTTTTTTGGGGCAGAAAATAATTTCGTGAAAGCTATTGTCCAGCTTAGCTGGGTACTTATCCGGTTTATCCGGGTCAGGATAGATGTATTCATCATAGGAAGATCATTTCGTTCGCAACTTGGCACGTTTGCTGAAAACAGAGTCGCAACGCCCATAGCGTGTAACTAATCAGTACCCGCCTACATGGACGCTGAAACAACAAGGTTAATACGGCTTTCGAGAGGTGCATTTGTGCCGGGAGAAACAGATTGTGAAATAACCGTTCCAGGCCGTGCAGTAGGATTCACCCGGTATCCGACTTTTCCTATAAAGAGTCCATTCTCTTCAATGGCTCGTTTAGCCTCAGAAAGAATTTCACCGATTACATTCGGAACCACTGCATGGGTTGGTTTTGGTCCTTTTGATATTGTAATTTCAACTGGTATCTCTCTTGAAATAACGGTGCCTCGAACGGGAACGGTAGTAACCACTATCTCTTTATCGTACCGTTCACTATATGACTTATATACTTTTATATTCGAAAAACCCGCTTTCCGTAATACTTTCTTGCCAATTCGCTCCGTCATATTTCTGACATCAGGAATAGTATCAACCTCAGGCCCTTTGCTGACAATAACAAAGACATGCCGTCCTTTCTTTACCTTTTCGTCAGGCTGGGGGTGTTGACTGATAATCACTTCATTTTCTAGTGAGTCACTATACTCACGGGATTTGACTTGTAAACGCAGTCCAATATCATAGAGTGCCTGTCGTCCATCCTCCCAGGACATATTGACAACAGCGGGTACTTTAACAATACCACGATTACTTACATCGGTAATATTAGGCATGATATATCGATCAACCAGTATCATACCGGTTATCCCACCAACAATCATTAAGAGAAAAGCCAGCGGAATAATCACCGTCCAGAATGTCTTAACAGGAACATTAATCGTATAATTTTTCTTCATTTAACACAACCAACCTTTTACGATCCGTAGAAATATAATGTTTTTTACGCAGTTGAGAAAGAACCCGGGAAACAGTCTCACGGCTGGTACCCGCCATTTCAGCGAGGACTCTGTGAGGCGGCGGATTTTGAATAACAATGATATCACCCATACGTTCACCATGTTCCTTTGCAAGTTGCAATATGACATCTGCAATTCTACCATAGACACTCATCATTGAGAGTGTATTTATATGTTTATTAGACCGCCTCAGGCGCCGGGACATAGTGATGAGCATTTGCAGAGTAATTTTCGGAACTTTTTCTAAAATTTCCAACAACTGCTTTCGGTACAGCATAAACAATTCACATTCCTGTGCCGCAACAACCGAAGCGCTCCGCGGCTCACCATCAAGTATAGACATTTCTCCAAAAAAAATCTCCCCGTTGCAAAGTCGCAAGGATTGTCTGCTTGCCTTCTGTTGTCAAAACCGTCACATGAACCTTCCCACTAAGAATAACAAAAAAAGTCTGGCTTTCATTATCATCTTCGTGGACAATAATCTCATTAGTGGAATATCTTCGATGGATCATCACTTTACAGATAGCATTGTATTCTCTCCGATTAAGGCCCTGAAACAGAGGAACCTTCATGGTAAAACTATGAATTTCCTGTGTATCCATTCTATTCATTTACCATCTCCTGCCAAAGTACTTAAACGTTGAATCCGTTCGAGAGCTTTTTTCCCGAACCGGCCCTGTTCACCGTCTGAATTAACAATTTTTCGGTACAGGGTTATTGCCTTTGCGTATCCTCCCTGTCTTTCATATAACCGTGCCGCTTCAAACTCAGCAGTCACACCCCATTTTCCTATCCCTGAATAAAGATACGGTACTTTCAGGTATTCCGCAATAGCTTTCGAAAAGTCACCCAACTTAGCGTAACAGGTTCCTATCCAATATAATATTTCCGGCTTATCCTCTTTCTTGGGATCGACATCCGCTTTCTTGAAATGTTCTAACGCATCTTCGAACCGGGATGCCTGAATCAGGCAGAAACCAAGCTTCAGATGGTACGATGACTGATGTATCTGATCTGCATAATCGTTCATAACAATTGAGTATAATCGGGCAGCGTCAAGCCATGACGAAGTCTTTTGATACGCCACCGCAGCGTTATTTACCGCACGGAAACGAGTCTTTGAATCCACCTTCTTCTCTGAAATTACTTTTGTAAAATTCTCCGCCGCACGGATAAAATCATTCTGGCCATGGAAAATCATTCCAATTTTAAAATAGGCAAGCGGAACAAATTCACTCGAAGGATATTCTACCGGGAATTTGTGAAAGAGATCGAGCGCTTCATCCATCTTGTTTTGATAATAGCATGAAAGCGCTATTTGATACGCTGCATCATCCACTCTGTCACTCTTCTCAAACTTCTGAAGG
>JAUVGS010000390.1 GCA_030593665.1 Chitinivibrionales bacterium
ATCTTTCATTATCAAATATCCCCCATTAGTCCAAAATAATATGCGCTCAACATTATTTTCAAAAAACATTCACCATCTTACTTACCATACTTCCGGCCATATATATCTGAAGAATATACATTCCATCACTGAGATTCATACAGAAACCATCTCTCCAATACCAGTTTATAGTATGACAGCCTTGAACCATATCATGATCAATGAGATTTCTTGCCACCCATGGCATTATACAGTTTTATAGTAGCATTTAGTGCGGAACGGACAATTTTGCCACGAGAACTCCCTGTGCAATTTTAGGCAATCGCACAAAAAATGATCCTGAAACATCGCTGTACTGACCAATATGGAGAACACGTCCACGAAGGTCTGTAACTTCCACATTCAAAAGCGAAACATAGGTGCCATGTATCGGGATTTTCACTTTCCCGTGCAGCGATGTCATAAATACTTTTCGCGCGGTAAAAACACCCTGTTTTATCGCTGGAGGTTTTATATAAGAGTCAGGTATCACAGCAGTGCTATTTACCGGGTAACTGTATCCTTCAACAAGATATTTATGAAAAAGATTATGCAGACTTTTTATTATTGCAAGTTCCTCTGAGGAAATACCATCAGCAAGAAAATTATTAATTTCTCCCACATCCTTTGAAAGATCATAGAGATGCAGTTTGCTTTGGGGTACTTTTGAAAATTCCTTATGGGGAGCTATACTATCGAAATAGATCAGCTTCCACTCCGCTCCGGTTGAATCTTTACGAGTGATACAAAAGTGTTGTCCATGTACTGACGCACTGAATTGGGCTTCCCTGATTTTCAAATCCGTACCGTCACCCTGTAATGCCGGCAATATATTCCAACTGTCAACCCCTTCATCCTTTGCCAGTTTTACTTCGGCGATAGCCGCCGCAGTGCGGTAAATATCCTGAAGATTGATAAGTTCATCAGTCACGGTTCCGGGTTTAATGACATTACTCCAATGGGCAATAAAAGGCACACGATGCCCACCTTCCCAGATGTTACATTTCTTCCCATGAAGGTTAGTACCGTCCAGAACGCCGGTACCTTGGTGGTCTGAGTAATTTGACCACTCTGTTGCACCGTTGTCACTGGTTACGATAATAAGGGTGTTGTCAAAAACACCTTTACTCTTTAGAGCAGAAACGACATCACCAACAATGGCATCTATTTCCGCAATATAATCCGTGTAGTTGTGAGGTGTCTTTTCCTGAAAAAGCTTATTTGGAGTAGTTGGCGTATGCGGTCCGGAGAGAGGAATATAGAGAAAGAATGGTTTGTCATTAGCGGCACTTTCTATATACGATACCGCTTTATCCCGAAATATTGCCTGAATTTTGTTAAAATGCCAGTCCGGCTCGGTAAATCCGCTCCGCAAACAATTAAGTCCGGTTCCATCTGACGGAACATCAACAATGTTTTTATTTATCGCATCCTGCATACCATCCAGCCAGTATGCCGAACTGCTGATAAAATTTCCGTTTTCAAAATAAAGGTAAGGTGGAATATCGGCTGAAGAGAGATGGCCGAAAGTCTGTTCAAATCCTCTCTGATCCGGCCCCTTGTCCAATCCCCGTGCCCAATCTATGTGCAGATTGGCATTAAATTTCTCGGAAACGCCTTTCGCGATTGCACCGCTGGTCGTGTAAATATTGAAGCCCAAATGCCACTTTCCGACATAATAAGTGTTATAGCCGCCGTCTTTTAACACACCGGCAATGGTTCGCTTGCTCGAATCCTTCAGCCATACATCATCATACTTTTTCTGAAATCCCAGTTTATTGATCCGCACGGGATGTTCTCCCGTCAACAGGCCATAGCGGGTGGGACTGCATACTGCTGAAGAGGTGTGGGCATTAGTGAAACGAATCCCTCCCTCTGCAAGTTTATCCATATTTTTAGTTTCTACAGCAGAGAGGTCAGGGTTATACGACGAGACGTCCCCAAACCCCATATCATCGGCAAGAATAACAACAATATTTGCCAGTTTCGCGAAAGTATTTCCCGCAAAAAACCAGAAATAGATGAACGCAGTAAAAAATTTTATCCTGATACCTGACACACACATAGACTTCTCCCTTGTCATTTGATATTACTCTGACGCCGCACAGCACCAAAAAAATGAAATTTTCACCTGTTAATCCCACGGCATTTCCCTTTTGAAGAGAAGGCGGCAAGAAATGAGAGGAGGGAGCCATATCAGACCGGGTGAGGATTTTACATTGCTAATTTGGCATTTTACATTTCCAACTCTCTACTTAATTACCATTTTCCGTGTCTCCGTATTCTTACCGTGTTTAAGGTGAATCAGATATACGCCCTTTCTAAAACCTTCAAGAGAGATGTTTTTAACCCTTTTTGTCATTGTAAAACTCTTTACGCATTTACCCGAAAGGGTAAAAAGTTTTACTGTTGCATTCTTAGCTGTGCCGCTATAATAAAGTGTTAACATTCCCGCACTGTTAATCTGAGTTGTAAACAAAAAGTTTTTCGTTTTTACAGAGTGCAAAACTGTCCCGGTGATATCCTTTAAAAGATCTCCATGGGTTAACGTTGTCCAGGGTGCAGTGTAACCGCCATTTCCCGGATACGGTCTAAAAATGTCATTCGCTTGTTTCGTCAGGGTATAGGTACAAGTTTCCGGTGACGCATGCATGTAGTAATCCAATATCATTTCCGCATATCTGCCTTTTACAGTGTTAACAAAACTGTTGTTCTTTATGATTTTTGTCGGACTGTTTATGTAGGAGTTGGCGGCAAACTCAGAACCGAGAATAAGGCGAGGGCTTTTATCACCATCCTCCGTAATTTTCAGATCATATATATTATATTCAGGCTTGACATTTTGATGCCGAAGGATTTCCGCCGCATTCGCCAAAATGTTTATAGTCCCCGTACCGTGTGCGGCATCTCCACCACCACGGTTGAACTCCATAATTTCCCCGGTTTTTGCGATAGACAGACAAAAAAGATTAACCGCATGTCCGTGAACATCCAAAATGTCGTTGTTCGAAAACT
>JAUVGS010000211.1 GCA_030593665.1 Chitinivibrionales bacterium
TATGGGCCTCGGGTATCAGGGGATTTTTGAATTGACCGGGCGAGGGTATCTCCATGCGATGCTCGACAATGACCGGCTCTCCCTGCCATGGTCATCTTCCCAGGAGGATTCATATCTATACGGGAACATTACCCAGTATTACCGTTTTGGCGGGGATGTTCATTTCCTGCTTCCTCTTGAACGTTTTAATCTGAATATTTTTTCTTTAAATAATATTGTCGGCTATAGCTATGATAATACCAAGATTGATTCATTAGCACGGAAAAATGAATTTGATCATGACTGGTGGGTGACGTCAGATATATGGTTTGATATCAACAAAAAAATAGCGCTCAAGTGTCAATATATGCGTAAAAGTGAGCTTGATAACAGCGGTATGTATGATTTCGATATGGTGTTTGCCGGTGTGGAAACTGATTTGCGGATAGTGAAAAAGAAACTCTACCTGTTTGGTGATATTTTCGGGCGGTATTACTGGTCTGAAGTAATGGCGGAGCGCGGCTACCTGAAAGATGACGGCTGGGATAAAAGTCTGGGAATTTATTCAAATATGCGGGCGTTTTTAAAATTGAAAAAGAGGCTCTATATAAAGGGCTCTGTTCTGCTTGACGCGTCAACGGTAATGGCTAAACTGCGATATGAACTAGCTCTGAGAAAATTGTGGGCAAAGGGACGTCACGCGGTGGAAACAGGCTATTGGAGCACACCAGGTACTCTTTTCCCGCGAATGTGCAGCTACCTGAATTGGGAGTTCGGGCTTGGTGAATATGTATCCGTTCTGCCTGAAGCGAAGGTTTACTGGCGATGGCTTGATGATTCCTATAGTTACTATAGAACGAATGTTGACCTTAAACTGGCCTGGCGTCTTCCCTTTAAAATGGGGAAATTGTATAACCAGACAGCTATTCTCTGTGGTGCGAATTACAGTATGTATGAAGACATACTCTTTTTCCCGACGACGCTCAGTCTTTACCTTGGCATGAGGACGTATTTGTGATTTCGGGTGCTATTATCAGAAATATGGGATCAGGGTTTACACTCGGGCTGCTTACCGGTACCTCCTGTTTTGCGACCTGCGGCCCTATCTATATGCCCTATCTGATGCAGCGGAAATTGAGTGTTATTCAGAGTGTATTTATGGTGATGGAAATATCCGCGGGACGGTTTGTTTCCTACATTCTATTTGGTATACTCGCCGGATTTCTCGGACAGAGTATCGCAAGTTTTACTGAGCATAAAGAGATATTTACTGCGATCGCCTATACCGCATTTTCAATAATGCTTCTCATGTCCGCGTTCAGAACGAATCAGAAGGAGAAGGGGTGCGCTGTCAAGAAGTGGTATGCATTCGCGGATACCCCTTTCCTTCTTGGTATATTCACCGGTATAAATTTTTGTCCGGCGTTCCTTATTGCATTGACAAATGCGGTTGGTCTTGACGGGCCGGTCTCCGGTGCAGTGCTTTTTTTCGGTTTTTTTGTCGGGACCAGTATCTTTCTGCTTCCGTTGAGTGTGTTCGGGGTTATGGGCAATAAAAAAGTGTTCCGTACTATCGGTATTGCAGCTTCGGTTATTGTCGGCGGCTATTTCATCATCAAAGCCGTACTGGCCTTCGCACATCTTGCCAATCCGTCAACAACAGCGGTTACTGAAGCGGATATTGTTTCGGTGCTGGATGATAAAAATCTTTTTATTCTCTCATCCGGAAACGAAAACACCGAGACGCTTAAAACCGTCCTGCAGGGAAGCCGCAAAGGAACGGTCGCTGTCGTTAATGAAGAACATACTATCGGGGACTCCTGCTATATCCTTGTGACAACAGGATACGGTGACGCGGTTGTGAATAGCGCCAAAGAAATGGTGAAACCCTCCAGGTTTGTTATTGTTCTGCCTGAGGTTGACAGCGCCGGGTATACTGCCGCCTACGCAAATTCGGTCGTTTCGTATTTTAAAAAATATTATTTTAAACCTGATACGGTGCATGGGACCTTTTTTAATATGTCCCATGTGCGGGAGAAAAAAACTGATGTCGGTATTGGTCACACCTCAAAAAAGAGTGAGGATACCGCGTCGGTTTTAAAATGAGTCGTGTTGAAAACGGGAGGTTTTTATGAAAAAAATGCTGTGGAAAACCATTGTCTTTGTCCTGTTTTGCGTTGCAACGGTTATTGTTATTGACTGTACGGATAATCTGATCGTTTCGATGAGCGAATTCGATGAGGTGACGGTCAATGGGGCTATTGGTGTAATTTCTGATTTAACCGTTCGAACCGGGTATACCGACTCACTCCCCGCAATAGTGCTGGTGGCTGTTGAAGGAATTGAAGAGCTGAATCCCAAGAATGAAGGGTATATAGACAGTTTGCGAAGCCGGATAAAACGGTTTCACCTTTCCTGGCAGCGGGCCGAAGGCGCTGACGGGTATGAAATCCGCGTGTTAGGAAAACCGATTACTGATAAAAACTGGTATCTCGCTCAAAAAGTCAGCTTGGCGCGTGTTTCCTATAGCGGAGATAAAGTAAGCGCGGAGGCGCTGCTTGACCCCCGCCCGGAAATTTTAACTGGAAAATGCATTGACTGCGGCGCCTGCGTCAGTAATTGCCCTGTCAACGCGATCACATCAATTAATGGGGATGCGGTTATAGACTATAACAAATGTGTTGAATGCGGTGAGTGTTTCCGTAGCTGCGACTATGATGCGGTGAAGGGTACGTTTGCCGGAACCGAGTACTATTTTGCAGTGCGGGCTCAAAATGATCGTCACGAGTATTCGGATAAAATTTATTGTACAACGGACGCGTATAAAATGCAGTATACGACGATTTCAGATATTCCCGATAGCCTGAAATTTCCCGGTGTTGAAGGGTGTATGGGTAATTGTGACTTTGAAGGATGCTTTATTGTTTTTCCGGAGAATGAGATATGTCACCCGATAAGTAAGAGAAATCGCAGGACCGGCAGCGGTAACTACAAAAACGCGCTGAAATCAGTATGTCCGGTTGATGCTGTTTACTCAATAGGAACTGACAGTTTAACGGTACTTAATAATAATACTCAAAAAGGCGCAATTTTCATTGATAAGGATAAATGTGTTAATTGCGGGCGGTGTGCAGGGCAATGTTATGTTGATGGCGGTTATGGCTCCGTTACCACTGAAATACTGAGAATAACAAGGTTTTTTACTGCCCGGTAATATTTTGTAAAGAATTGTTTAGTATTCAAATTATGAATATATAACTATTTTCAATTTTTTTATTAGCAGTGGAGTGTTGAATGACTAAAATAGCTTTTTCAAAAGTATTGACAATAATTACGGTCTGCAGCCTTATCGTTATGGCTGTCGCTACTATGCATCTTCATTACACCATTGACCCAAAAATCTGTAACAATTGTGGTGAGTGTGTGGAAGAGTGCCCGGAGGAATGTATTAGTACCGGTGAAGTTGATGGCAAGGAAGTGCATATAATAGATATTCAATCATGCACAAACTGTGGCGTCTGCGCTGAAATATGCCCTGAAGAGGCTATTTATGCGGATAGTACGAATCTTTCCCTGGTAGTAGAAGATAAGGAAGATAAGAAGGAAACAGAAAAAAAAGGAACGAAAAAAAAGAAAAAAAAGGATAAAAAGTCAAAAAATTAACATAGAATAGTAGCATACTCGTTTATGTACTGATATAGTATAAAAATTTTGTTGCAGTAAGAACGTATATCGCGAGTATGACTTGGTGTCAACCAGAAGCGGCGTTTTCAGGTTAAATCAAGCTCACATTCGATAGAGGGGTAGTTGGTTTTTAGGTAGAAACCAGCGGTAGTGGTTGCCATCCCGATGTTATTTTAATAGTTGCATTTTATCTCATCTGATTCATCTAATCATATTTAATTTTTGGGTAGGTACGTTTAAACCAATGGGTAAAAATATTACAAGAATAAGCGAATAAAGTTATACGTACAATTCTTTGGTATATGCTATATTATATGGTTGAAACAGCTTGGCCGTTATAAAAAATAGTAAAAACAGCTAATGTTTATTATACATATAACTGCTGAACAATACTACAGTTTTGCACATCAGTAAAACTGATGAACAGTGCTGAAAAAGGAGGTAGGATGAAAAGGCATCTGCTGGTAATCGAGGCTGATACACATAAGTGGCGGCTCGAAATACTCAATGAAGAAAATTTAAAGAAAGACAGCCGGGAGGAGTATCTTCTTCTTGGCGGTGAGAGCCTCTGCCAGTATCTTCTCCGTCGAAACAGGGATTCGTTTGTTTTGGCACGCGGACCGTTACCTTTTGTATCCGGGAACAAAACTACCGTTGGGTACATCTCTCCGCAAACAGGTTTGCCTCATTATAGCTATGTGGGCGGGCATGCCCATGAGCAGCTTCTTAATCTCGGGCTTGACGCTATCTGGGTACACCTTAAAAAGGATGCCTCAGAGGGGCTTGCCGATCATTATGTTGTTGTCAGGGGTGTTGCCCCTGATTTAAGCGTGGAATTTAAACCAAACGGTTCTCTTCCATCAGGACAGCGCAGTTCCTATTACTGGCTTGTAGAAAAAGAACTTGCGGGAAATCGGCTTGTCGGTAGTGTCTGTACTCTTGGCGAAGCAGTGAAATATGGATATAAATCAGCAAATCTCGCTGTCGAAGGATTTTTTCATGCAGGACGTGGAGGTATAGGTCGTCTTTTTTCCCGTTTCGCGTCTGCAATGGTGTTATCCAGCTTGCAGGGAAATAAAAAGATAGGAGAGATACTTGTTGAAGGCGG
>JAUVGS010000329.1 GCA_030593665.1 Chitinivibrionales bacterium
GAAGGGCACCCTGTGCCACATTGTGCCCCTTGAGGGTAATTAGAGATTCTTGGAAATTTACACAGTGCCCTTCAGGGTATTTCTTAGTATCTCTTATGCCCTTCAGGGTAAAAAACACGAAAATAATTTCTAAGGTACTAATCAATCAGGAGGTTTCATGGTGATAAGAAATAGTATCTTTGCCGGAATTCTAATTCTATCTATTATTGCAGGATGTAGTCAAAAAGGTTCTGCAGACAGGGCAAAAATTGGCCGGGAACAACAGGCACAGAATCAAACCATAGAATCCGGAGGCTCAGTGCAACAGACCTGCCCGGTTACGGGAAATCCGATAGATGAAGATCTGTATGTCGATTATGATGGGAAACGGATTTTTGTAGGAGATTCAATGTGTCTTGAAGTGGTACAGAATGATCCGGAGAAATATCTCCTGAAGCTTAAACAGATGGGAGAGATTCCCCAGCCGTTGAAATGATCCGACATATCTGGGTAAATTTATTGAGTAGTTTATAGAAGAGAGTAAATCCTGTTAGTAAAGTAAATGAGGGTTCTATGATCTCTGGGAGGGTAAATCATTCGGCAGTTTTACTATTAATTATAGTACACCAGGCTTTGGGCCTTGTCTGGTATGCACCGAATGTATTCGGTAATAAGTGGTTGGCATATATTGAAAAAACACCGGAAGAGATTGATCCATCTAATCCATTCCCGTATATAATTTCTGTTCTCTCTTCAATTGTACTGTGTTATACCATGGCGATTTTATTTCGGGTATTCGCTGTAGAGAGCATTTTAAAGGGAATCTGTATAGCGTTTGTACTATGGTTCTCTTTCCTTTTCCTCAACACGGCAACTCACTCAGCATTTGCGGGGTATCCCTCCGGCCTTGTATTTATTAACACGGGAAGCCTGCTGGTTCAATTTATTCTCAGTGGTGCAGTATTAGGGGGGTGGCGAAGAAAGGTGAAGAGGTAGTTTTTACAGATCTTCAGAACTCAGTATAATACGCAAAATGGACAATTATAAATCGCAAGTTTCTTTCCCTCTATTATCGTCCTCGATTTGTTTTTTACAGTTAAAAAGAAAAAATCGAGGACGAGTGATTTTTACAGTATGTTGAGTGGGAGGGACATGATAATGGCCTATCCACTTTTATTATGAACATTTGCAACTTCAGTTGCTAGTGTTCATTATCCCTTTGGGACATACTGTTATGCTTTAGTATAACTTGCGATTTTATCATAAGGAATTAAGAGTAATTACTACGTTCTGAACCTTATCGCTTCACACCAATCAGAATCTCATGTGTTAAGCTGCCGTATATACTGTCTTCAGTGATAATAACCGCCTTATATGTCCCGCTGCCGACAACACGATTATTTCGATTATAGCCGTTCCAGGTGAAGAAGAGGTTACCGCTGTTATCTGTTGATAGCGCTATCCCTTCTAAAACAGTGTTACCGAGTGCATCAAATATAGAGAGACTGCCTTCAGTAAAATAGTGGTCATTTAAAAGGGCGTCTTCGGGTTTTTTGACGAGGATCATAGTCCCGTTCCGTTTGCCGGAATAGCTCTGAATATCCTGATGTAAAGTAGAAAAAACGGGAGTAAAGGGATTGGGTACTACGATATACGTTATAGAACCGGCAGGGTCATTATTTTCTTTACTGATATCATTAAACTGAATATACGCAGCTTCATTGATAAAGGTATTCTGTTTGGAAAAGCTGCGAAATCTGATATACACGGGTGTCGGACTTTCAGGATTCTTCAGTTGCAAATAAATCTTCGCAGTTTGCTGTGTCGTATTGTAATCCGAAAGGGTAGCAGTGGAATAAAGCAGCACCTCTGTGTTGTCGCTATTAAAACAGGTCGTGGTAAAATCGCCGGTTAAGCCGGTTGCTGAGTCAATAGTACCATTCTGAGGGAAAGAGAGAAGCAGGCCCTGAGATAACAGGTTGTTATCGGGCAGGATTATTTTGATAACGTATGAATTCAACTCTATTTTTTTTACAGTAATTTGAGAAATGTTAAAGGCATTGGTATCCGGTGATTGGAATATTTTTCTATCAGCTTGGAAAATAAAATCCCGTTCCCGTGTCTCGTGTCCAAGCTGTTTTTTTTCACATTTGCGGCTGTAGTTCCACGAGATGACAAATGCAGACAGGTCTTCCAGATCGAAGGTACTATCCTGTATCAGGGTAACACTTGGAAAAGTTCCTTCAATCGGACCGGTATTCTTTGAATAATCTTCATTCTTCCAGGCCTGTGCAAAGGTTTCAAGGTCCTCAAGGTCAACATAGCCGTTACCGTTGAAATCACCAAGGAAGCGGCGGAACATGAGTGATACGGTATCATAGTTGCCCCTGTCGTTGTCTAAACAGGAAAGAATGAACTCTACTCCCATTGAATCGCCGTATTTATCGAATGAGTAATTAAAACTGAATGATGAATCCTTATAGCTGTCCGCAGTCACTGTATCGAGCTCGTTTGGCAATGTATACGTCGCATAGCTTGTTTCAGGAAAAACTCTGTACACACAACTATTCGTAATCGTATCTGATTCGGAATCGGCAACGGCAAAGCTTATATCAGCGGCAATCGAAACGATTGAATCTTCCAGGTTTTTTGTCTCTTCAGTGAAAAATATTGTCGGCGGCAGGTTATTGTCGAGGTGAAAAGGATAGCACTTTTTCCATACACCCTCAAAATTGGCAACAAGTTTAATGCGGATCCAGACCTCCGGTATATCAACATGGGGAAGGTCAACATTAGACAGCCAGGCAAGGGTATCCTCCTTTGAGGTCGTCCAGATAAATAAAGGTGTTTCCGTAAGGAAAGCAGTGTGCCAGGAAGAGTTATCGGTTGAGTACTCGACATCCATGGTTACCGTATCTTTACCGTCATACATGACCCGGTAGGGAATCCGTACCGTATCACTCTGTTCGGTTAGGATGTAGTACAGGTAAATATCAGGCGCCTGCTGGCCAAGGTGGAAAGTAATGGTATCCCATTCACTGGTATCAGTATCAATCGCGGCAAGCCTGACCATAGTGGTGTCGGCGAATGAAGACACATCAGATTTGCTTTTCCAGATGACGTCAATTGTATCGTTGTCATATTCTGAACTGTCAAGAATTCCGATAGAATTCCCCATGGTTGCGTTTCTCCATGTCGAGTCGCCGACATGAAAATACTGGAAAGAAATCCGCAACGGATCGAATTCAAAGTCCCTGAATATGCCTTTACAATAGACTTTGTCGATGGTGACGACCGGATTCGGCAATAGTTCCGCTGAAGGTGCGCGGTTGTTATCAAGAATAAAATAATTTGAGTAGGCATAGCTGCCGGTTAAATGACTGATTCCCCGAAGACGAATTCTGACACTATTATACTCCTTATTACCGATATCGTCACGCGATTTCCATACGACATATCCCGAATCGTCGTGTGGCCCATA
>JAUVGS010000015.1 GCA_030593665.1 Chitinivibrionales bacterium
TCTTCACCTGGTCAATCTGTCTTGCTATACTATCCGGCCCTGTCCCTCCCTGAATATTTCTATGTGCAAGTGCAGTATCCCAGTTGAAAACATCCTTTATATCACTTTTAAAATCATCTGAAAATTTCTTTAGTGTCTCTACAGACAATTTATCCCAAGCTATATCTGTTTTTAAACAGTGTTTCACGATAGTACCCACAACAGTATGTGCTTCTCTAAAGGGTACTCCTTTTTGTACCAGGTAATCAGCTACATCAGTGGCATAAAGAAAGGGATCCATTTTTTCGGTAATCGTGCCGGTTTTAACGGTAAGCGTTTTAATAACCTCTGAAAAAACAGATAACACAAGAATCGTCTGGGTTATACTGTCAATAACCGGTTCTTTATCTTCCTGCAGGTCTTTGTAATAGGCCAATCCCACACCCTTGAGGGTAGTGGCAAAGCGGGTATAATTCCCGACAAATCGGCCGCTTTTCCCGCGAATAAGTTCCAGTGAATCGGGGTTTTTTTTCTGCGGCATCATGCTCGACCCGGTTGCCCACGCATCATCAAGTTCAATGAAACCGAATTCTCGTGAAGACCATATAATCAGGTCCTCGGCATAGCGGCTGCAATGAATCCCCAGTGACGCACAGGCCGCGAGGGTTTCGAGAACGAAATCCCGGGAAGCAACCGCATCCATGCTGTTTTCCGATGTCTTTGAAAATCCGAGTTCCTTTGCAAGTGCGTCACGGTCAATGGCAAACCCGCTGCCTGCAAGGGCGCCCGCGCCAAGCGGCATACAGTCTGCGCATTCAGCAGCCCGGACACACCGCTTTTTCTCACGCTCAAGAAGGAAAATAAATGAAAGCCAGTACTGGGCAATACATACCGGCTGTGCCTGCTGCAAGTGAGTATATCCCGGCATGACACCTGTTTTTTCATCTTCAGCCCGCTGCAGCAATGTTTCCTGCAGTGCGGTTGTTTTTTCAACGACATCGTGCAGAGACCGCTTGATATAGCGCCTGAAATCGGTTACCACCTGATCGTTTCGTGACCGCCCGGTGTGGAGCTTCAATCCGGCTTCGCCAATCCGTTCAACCAGTATCCGCTCTACCGCCATATGAATATCTTCATCCGTTTGCCGGAATGTCAGCGCTCCGCTGGTATAATCATCAAGGATCGTTTTCAATCCATCTACAATTTTACCGGTCTCCGCTGCGGAAAGGACTCCGGTCTTTTCAAGGGCATGTGCCCAGGCAATACTTCCCTGTATATCATCCTCTATAAGCACGATGTCAATAAGCAATGAATTGTTAAACGTATCCATGAGTGTCTCAGTCGGTTTGGAAAACCTGCCGTCCCACATTTTCACAGGGCAACCCCTTTCACTTTCATCTGCAAAGTTGTCCTGCCGTTCCAGGTATTCTCTTCGAGTGAAAACGCCAGCGAAAAATTATCGGAATATTTTACTTCATCAAATCGTTCGCCAAAATTAAATGCAATGGCATCCATAACCTGGCCTTCCTTTGTCACGGTCATCTTGAGATGCTTTTTGCCCACGATACGCGGTTCGTACCGATGGCGCAGATCATGGCATAAAAGAACCGGCCGCATGTTTCCCGGGCCAAAGGGTTCCATCTGTTTCAGAATATTGAAAAATTTCGGTGTCAATTGAGCCACCCCAATCTCAGCATCCGCATACACCCTGGGTACCAGTTCCTCCAGTGAAATACGCCTGCTGACCGCTTCATTAAACCGCGCTCTGAAACGGGGGAGATTTTCTGCTTTAACACTCGCCCCGGCAGCAGCTTTATGCCCGCCATAGGTTTCAAGGAGGTCTCGGCATTCGCTTAAGGCATCCAGGAGATGCAAACCGCGAACGCTTCTTCCGGACCCTCTGGCAAGGCCGTCATTGTCGATTGAGAACAGGAATGCCGGCCGACAGAACTTCTCTACCATTTTCGATGCTACAATTCCAATGACCCCGGCGTGCCAGTCTGCCTCGCCCGCAACAATGGCGTGTTCGCGGTTCAGGTCAATATTATCGAGTATCCAGGCTGAGGCCTGATCCTGTACATAGGCGTCAAGCGCACGTCGTTCAAGATTCATCTCCACCAGTTCTTTGGCATACAGTGCTGCCTCCGCTTCATCTTCAGACAGGAGCAGTTTCACCCCGCGCATAGAATCACCCAACCGTCCCGCTGCATTGATACAGGGGGCGAGTTGAAAGACGATGTCACTGGTTGAGAGTTCCTTTCCCGCTATACCCTGAAAGGCAATAAGCTTCCGCAAACCCATGTTTTGAGTGCCGGCAAGCTGTTTAAAACCATACTTGACGATAATTCTGTTCTCACCGACAAGCGGTACAATATCAGCAGCCGTGCCCAGCGATACGATATCCAAATGCTCCATCCAGAGCGAATCGGTATGCCCTGATACCCGCGCCAATGCCTGGCAGAGCTTCAGCGCCACACCGACACCGGCAAGATATTTATCGGGATAGTCACATCCCCCGACTTTCGGATCAAGAATAGCACAGGCCTCGGGAAGTTCCTCGTGTGCTTCATGGTGATCGGTTACAATGACATCAATACCAAGCTTCTCCGCATGCGCAATTGCCTTGTGTGCGGTAATCCCGCAGTCAACCGTAATGATCACCTGTCCCTGCTGCCGGGAGATGGCATTGACTCCTTCGATTGACATACCATAACCCTCAGTCAAACGATTCGGGAGATAACAATCACACACAGCTCCCATTTTTTTAAGCACACGGATAAGTAATACCGTAGCCGTGACACCGTCCACATCATAATCACCATGCACCACGATCTTTTCATGATTTTTAATTGCGGTAATGATACGGTCTACCGCCTTCTGCATATGCTCAAATTGAAAAGGATCATGAAAATCAGACAACTCAGGGCGAAAATATTTTTTACATGCTTCAAAGGTTGAGAGTTTCCTGCAGGCAAGGATCCTGGCAAGTAATTGCGATACCCCGAGTTCAGCCGCAAGGCGATCCACAACAGCAGTATCTGCATCTTTTACTGTAATAACTTCATGTGGCGCCCTGTATTCAGTCATGAAATCGAAGTCCCGGCTGCCATATTCGAATCAGGTGTTATCAACGCCATTTTTTTCCCTTTTACCGCAGCAAGAATCATTCCTTCTGATGTGACTCCCATAAGCTTGGCCGGTTTCAGATTTGCAATAAAGACGACCTGTTTTCCGATAAGGTCCCCGGGTGCATACGCTTTACCAATACCACCGACAATCTGCCGATTGCCTTTACCCGTATCAACGGTACACCTGATCAATTTATCGGATTTTTCTATTCGCTCTGCCTCGGTAATGATACCCACCCGGAGGTCTGTTTTTTGAAAATCAGTGATATCAAGGTACTCCTGATCCTGCCCTGTTTCAGACGCCGTCTTCCCGAATAACGCATCAAATTCACTCGTTTCTATAGGCTTAACCAGTTTCTCTGTTTTACCCATTGCCACATTACGCATAGAAAAACGATAGTCATCCCAGCAGAATTCGGTAGTGTACTGTTTTTCAATTGCGGTAACCAGATTCGGGATGAATGGTTTCAGAAAAACTGCGCACGCTTTAACCAGATTGACACAGGTGAC
Source organism: Chitinivibrionales bacterium (assembly GCA_030593665.1). The sequence continues at coordinate 3,618 of JAUVGS010000015.1, forward strand.
CATCACCCTTGCTGCGTTATCCTTATCTGTTTTTACCAGCTCCCACGGTTTGGTATCCTGATAATACTTATTTCCCATACTGCCAAGAGCCTGTATCTTCTCAATGACCGTTTTGAACTCAACATTCTCAAAACACTGTTTAATTTCAGAAGCGGCTTTTTCAACAGCTTCTGCCAGTTCGGCATCCCACTCGACATCCGGCACCGTGGCATTAAAATAACGATCGAGGAAAACAAAGGTACGGTGGTGAAGATTGCCTATATTATTCACCAGCATGGTATTTACCCTGTTGCATAATTCATCAATATTCAGATCAATATCCGCAGAATTATTTGACAATTTCGATCCATAATAAAACCGCAGGTATTCGGTTGCTGCGGGATGTTTCACTTTCTCAAGATAGTCGCGAGCGAGGATAAAGGTGCCGCGGGTTTTAGACATCTTCTCACCCTGCACGGTTAAAAAGCCGTGCACAAAAACTTTTAAGGGAAGTTTCAGCGATGCAGCACGAAGCATTACCGGCCAGAACAGGGTATGGAAATAGACAATATCCTTTCCGATAAAATGTACCACTTCACCCGGCCCCTGCTTCTGCCAGATCGCATCGACATCTTCGTTGTTGTCCTTACACCACTTATCTGTAGAGGCAATGTAACCGATAGGTGCATCAAGCCAGACATAGAAGTATTTATTCTTCGTGCCGGGAATCTCAAATCCGAAATAGGGCCCGTCACGGGAAATACACCACTCCCGAAGCCCCTCTTCAACCCAGTGCATGACAAAATTGCGCATATCTTCCTGCAGCACATCATTTTTTGTGAGATAGTCACGAAGAAACTTTTCCGATTTCGCAAGCTGCACGAAGAAATGGTCTGAGGTCTTCAACACCGGCTTGTTGTTGCAGGAAATGCACCGCGGATTCTTCAGATCAGTCGGATCATAGGTCGCACCGCATGATTCACACACATCTCCGTACTGCTCCTCAGCGTTACATTTCGGGCAGGTACCGGTGATAAACCTGTCAGGAAGAAATCGTCCGCAATCTTCACAGTAATATTGTTCTATCTCCTTCTCAACAATCAAATCCTGTTCTTTTAACCTGGCAAATATGTATTCCGCCCATTTCCTGTTCTCCGGAGAATTAGTGGTATAATAGCTATCAAAATCTATCGAAAATCCCGCATAATCCTTAACGTGATTTTTCCAGGCTTCATCGATGAGTGCTTCACAGGTTATACCCCTTTTTTGAGCGCTTAACTGTATCGGCGTCCCGTGTGTATCGTCAGCGCAGACATACAAGGTTCTGCGGCCGGTGATTTTTTTATAGCGGACATAGATATCGGTTTGCACGACCTCAACAAGATGCCCCAGATGAATATCACCGTTTGCATAAGGCAGCGCACTGGTAACTAACAGTGTCCCTTCCTGCTTATTATTCACTTTTTCTTTCTTCATTCGTTGCAACCATTCCTTTTTTCAAATCATTCGGCGAATACCAGGAGAAACCGCCGTCCTCAAAACGAACCTGTCCCATATTGGTAAAAATATTTATAAAACACAACGTGCCTTTTCTCTTATCAAATACGACTTCCGTTCCCTGGGGTGGAAACTTTCTGAAAGTCTCGATATAGGTATTTTCTTCAAAGCGCAGGCAACAGAGCAACCGGCCGCAGTTCCCGGAAATTTTTGTCGGATTCAGTGACAATTGCTGATTCTTTGCCAGTTGGGTTGTTATCTGTTCAAATTCAGTAAGGAAGGCGCTGCAGCACTGTTTTCGTCCACAGATACCCATGCCGCAAATCCGTTTAGCCTCATCACGGACGCCGATCTGACGCAATTCAATCCGTGTACGGTACACTGACGCCAGGTCTTTCACCAGCTCCCGAAAGTCAACGCGTTGTGCCGCGGTAAAATAAAACGTTATCTTACTGCCGTCGAACTGCTGTTCTACATCAACCAGCTTCATGTCGAGATTAAACTTGGTGATTTTCTCTTTGCACAGGGTAAACGCTTCCTTCTCTTTTTCCTTATTTTTTTTAAACGTTTCCAGGTCATCTTCCGTTGCAAGGCGTTCGACTCCCTTTGTCTCTCCCTTGCCTCGTTTTAAACGAACCAGCTCACCGACGAATGATACCCGCCCCATATCCCGGCCACGATCGGCTTCAACAATAACATGGTCGCCTTCATTGATATCAAGCTCATTACGGTTTCGATACACCGCACGCCGTTCGCCTTTAAAAACGACCTCTGCTAATTTATTATTTTTTCCCATGTATAATCTCCGAAATTGACATAAAAAAGGTACTCAACACCAGGAGCACATTTCCCCGTGCCCGCACTGCTGCAATTGCCTGTTCGCAGGTTGTATTCAGTCGTTGTGCTGTCTCAACCGTTACCGGCACTGCTGTTTGTTGAGATGATAGTACAGTAATATACTTTTGAGTGCCCGATATACCGTGAAAAAAGGTTGCCCGGATTATATGAAGAAATGCAATCAACAGCTTTTCTCCCGCAGCATAATCATAGCCGCCGCCGAGATGCTCCTGAGTGATTGACTCCAACGCAGCGGTTACCGTGTGCATAGAAGCCTCCAGTACACATAAATCCCAGAGTAATTCCGCCTGTGCGGCAAAAACATCCAGCGACTCCTCAATAAGTGACCATGCTTTCCCGAATGATCCTGCGGACGCGGCAACGGCATGGATAACCTTCGGATCATCTGGATGCAGTGATACCGCTTTGCAAAGTGCCTGTGTCAAATCATCTGCCGCTACATTGCCGAATCGTACAATCTGACAGCGGGAACGGATGGTTGGCAGCACCGCATGGGGACGCTGCGTCAGCAGAAACAGTATTGTATTCGGTGGCGGTTCCTCCAGCGTCTTTAACATTGTATTAGCCGAAGCTGCCTGCATAACGTCAACATCACAGAGTATCGACACGTTTATTTTTCCCCGTATCGTTCCCCGCAGAATAGAATGATTAAGCTCTCTGACCCATTCAACCGGCATTTTACCCAACCGCGATTCTGTTATGGAATATGGATTCTGTATCTTTTTACACGTTTGTTCGGCAATATATTGCCATCCCTTTTCACTGAGCTTGTTGCTTTCACTACTACTTTTATGCTCCCGCTCAAGAGTCACGGGAAACACACAGTGAAAATCCGGATGTGAAAAGGTCATTACCTGCCGGCAGGAGTCACAGGTATAACAGGGGACCTCTTCTTCGGCGGTACACAATAATGCGAACGTGAGCTCCAGAGCGGTTTGAAATTTGCCCACCCCGGCAGGCCCGCTAAAAAGATATGCATGTCCCAGGGCATTATTCTCAAACGCCGCACCCAGGGTATCTTTAATCCTCTTCTGTCCCACCAACTCTTTCCATACCAGTTTCTTCGGCACACTTACTCCTTTTTTTCGAGCCACTTATGAGGATTAAGGGTTTCTGATGACTGCCTGATCTGAAAATGGAGCTTGGGGCCGGTCAGCGAACCGGTCTCACCAACAGTCCCAAGTTCTTCTCCGTATTTCACATCCTGATCCTGAGCGACACTCACCTTGTCAAGGTGAGCATAAATAGTAAGATACCCGCCAAAATGGTTGACAATTACAAACTTGCCATAGCCACGCATCCAGCCGATATAATCGATCTTGCCCGGAGCTACGCTGAAAATCCTATCCCCCTTTGGCGCTTTGATATCCACACCATTACACATAGTCACCGTCTTATATACCGGATGAATAATCTTGCCATATTCTCTGATTACCGTTCCATCAGCGGGCCAGGGAAGGTTTCCTTTTCTTTTTTCAAAAGCAATCTGTAATCCCCGTTCAATCTCGATTTTTACATCTTTCCGCTTCTTCTCGAGACGTTTCACCAGGAGATTCAACTCCTCCTGAGCAAGCTCCAGTTCTTTAATCATTGCAACATAGGCCTTTTTCTCATCCTGCACTTCAGCGAGAACACTTTTACGCTTTTTCTGCTCCTTCTTCAAAGCCGCGGTTTCCTGTTCCTTGCCTGTTTTTAATGCCACCAGCTCCTGCTGTTCGTTTTCCAACTGCTGTTTGTGATTTGTTACTACCATTTTTGTACTGTCAATTTCCTGCAGGAGCTGTCTGTCATACCGGTTCAGCTCCTGAAAATATTTAATCCGGTGCAGCATATCGGATACCGTTTGTGAGGTAAGAATAATCTCAATCATTCTCGGTTGTCCCGTCTTGTAGATATCCCGTAATCGCTGCTTCATCTTCAACTGCCGCTCTTTAAGTTCACCGGAAACAATGACCAGGGAATCTTTAAGAAGCTCACTGTGTATGGCAAGAGTATCTATCTGCCTGGTAATAGTTTTCAGGAAAACGTGCGAGTTCTCAACATTCTTTTCAAGTATTTCAAGCCGCTCCAGGTACAAGCCCTCCTTCTTGTCAAGCTCTTGTACCCGTTTCCTTCCCCGTATCAGTTCATTTTTTATTGAATCGATAGCAACGCTCTTCGCTTTAATCTTTTTGTCATAGTGCTTCACCAGGCTCTTATCAGCATTCTGGGCAAAGCAATGGGACATCCAGATCACAAGTGCTACCGGTATTATACTAAAAATCTTCGTACTGCACTCATGCTTCCGATCCATCCGAATATAACCCCGACAGAAAAAATGATGAGATAAAGGTAATTATCTCCCCAATCCAGCAGGAAGTGGTATAAAAACAACTTCAGGAGGGCAAGACCCGTTATAGCAAAAAATCCCCCGATAACTCCCTGCAATACACCTTCTAAAACGAACGGGGTCTTTATATAAAATTCCGTAGCACCAACATAATGCATGTTGATTATAAGGTCTTTCCTGGCATAAATGGTCAATTTAACGGTATTCGCAATCATGAAATGGAGTGCCAACAACAAAAAAGGTATTATTATAACTGCGCCCCAGGTAAATATCCGGTTAAATCGCCTGAGAACATTCCGCCACTCCTGCGAATACTGTACCCCTTCGATACCACTAAACTGCTCCAACTCATTTTTAAATGCATTCGTTGCATCGCCATACACATACTCTTTACTAAGCATAATCTCTATTGAGGCAGGGAGCGGATTGTCGTCTACCGCATCAAGCATACGCGCCCCGTACAGCTTTTTAAACCGGTCCCAAGCCTCATTTTTGTCAATAAGAAATACTGAATCAACCGAAGGAAGCCGGGTAATATTATGCACAATATCTGCGCATTGAGAAGAATCATTATACACGGCATCTTCAAGATATACCACCACACTGGCCTGCTTTGACGCTTCCTCCAGCCAGAGGCGGATATTCAAAACACACAGGCCGACACAGCCGAGGAAAAAGAGAGTGATTGCGATGGTCACAATAGAGACGAAGGTCATGAGTTTCGCCTGCAGAAATCCCCTGAATGTTTCTTTGATAAAATAGAAGAGTGTTCCCATAATAATAAATTCTGTAGTAGTGATAGTGCGATCGTGCAGGTTTATTCCGCGACCCCGCTCAAGCACCTACGCGTCAAGTTAAGTTCTTAATCATTACATAAGGACTATACATGTTATGCTAAGCGTAGTCGATGCAACCACTATACAAATGTCATGCTAAGTGTAGTCGAAGCATCCACTATATTCAAATGTCATGCTGAGTGTAGTCGAAGCATCCACTATATTCAAATGTCATGCTGAGCGTAGTCGATGCAACCACTATACAAATGACATGCTGAGTGTAGTCGATGCAACCACTATACAAATGACATGCTGAGTGTAGTCGATGCATCCACTATATTCAAATGATATTAAGGAATTATCCTTCCCTTCGACTCCGCTTAGGACAGGCTCGCTCAGGATGACATCTATAGCCACTGCTCAGACATTTAACCGGATGCCAATGCGCTTTAGTGGTTCCATCACTCTGATTTTTAGTTATTGCAGGCGTATAAACTTCTTGTTACTGATTTTTAAAATAGCAGCTTCTGAATTCACCCCATCGCTATTATCGAAAGATATCATACCGGAAACCCCGTGATAGTTCTTCACCAATCGAAGTAATGCCTCAACAGCATCAGAGTCTCTACCGTTCTTGAATGCCTCAAGGACCAGATTGGCTGCATCATACCCCAGCGCTGCAGCAACACGGTCAGGATTCTCTTTAAACCGGTCCCAGAAACGCTTTGAAAACGTTTTCCACTTTTCGTTGGTTATATCAGTCTCAAAATTTGTCGAGAAAATAGCGCTTTCAACGTAGCGTTTCCCTCCTAATATGGTTGCATTCGTATGCCAGCCGTTTGATCCGAGCAACTGTGTCCTGATACGATGAAAAAACACCTGTGAAGTAATCTTAATCGCATCTTCAGATTCTGATGGAATAAAAAGCCCTCCGATTTCAATGGTTGAATCTTTAAGATAGGCATCCTTAGCCCTGCGATCTCTCGCATCTTTTCCATATTCAGGCCGGCCTTCCAAAGCCATCTGTTCCCATTTACGTTCTGCCAATTTACTCCGCAGACTCTCAAATTGAATCCTGAAATCATTCGTTCCCTCATCAAAGTGTTCTTGAACCACTATTTTCCCTCCACATCGTTCAATCTCTTCTTTAAAGTTTGTTGTAAGAATTCTTCCATATTCAGTCATTGGTGCAATAACGGCGAATTCTTTAATGTTAAGATTCTCAACAGCATACCGCGCAATCCGCTTTCCGAGAATACCGAGGGTAACGTTCATCTGAAAAATATTCTGCCCAAGCCGGGCGATACCATCATCGGTGGCTGTAGGCGTAACCATAACAACATCATGATCGCTCATAAGAGCAGAAGCGGCAACTGTTGCGTTAGTGCTCAACACCGGCCCGATTATAACCGGCACCTCATGTTCATCAATCAGTTCCCGAACCTTCAGTGCCGTTTCCACCATGTTACCGCGTGTGTCCAGAATTACCAACTCTATAGGCGGAGTATGCGATTTGTTATAATAATCAACAGCCAACTGTACACCCTGCACTACAAATTTGCCTATATCAGCATTGTCTCCTGAAACCGGTGCCAAAAGGCCAATCTGAACATTTTTTTTCTGAATACTCCTTGATCTGCTTAATATCCTTTTTACCCGGGAGTTATAGGGTGAACGGGGATATTTCCTCCTGAATCCTTCTGCAAGTTTTTTTGCTTTTGCTGCCTGGCCCGAGGTGTACAGTTTTGCAATCATATAATAGGCAACTATTTCTATGAGCCGCGGATTAAGGTTCCCTGACCGTACAAGCCTGCCTAATCCATTTGCGGTAATACCCTGTTTACAGGTCCTTTTCACATTGAGTATTGCCAGTGAATCCAGGTCACCGGCCAATCCGTTATTCATCGCTGCGGAAAAGGCAAGGATCGCCTTTTTATATTCCTGCTCACGTGCTTTTACAATGCCATCAAGATAATACAGGCGGGGCAGGAATTCTGAATCAGGAAACTTGCGCTGGTAAATGCTGAGTAGTTTTTTAAAATAAGATATTTCATTTTTGCGGATGAGAGCTTCCATCAGAAGCGGCACTAAAGATTCCGTTGTTTTCTCTCTGCCATACCGTTTCAAATATTCTCTGATTGTTACTATCGTCGAGTCATACCGCCCGGCACTATAAAACTTCTTCGCCCGTGAAAATGTCTTTTCAAATGTAACCTCTTTAGGCGCCTTAGCAAATATACTACACACAATAACAACTATACATAACATAATTCGTGACATAATCACAAACCCTTTACTCTAAGTAATATCTTCCAAAATTTAGTGTGTCAATATCAGCAATATTTTTTCTCAGTTTCTCTTTATCGGTCAAATAATGGGTGTCATTATTTTTTTCAAACACGCTGTCCTCTACAAAAATATCACATTCGCAACGCAGCGCAAGAGCTATTGCATCACTCGAACGGCAATCAATAATATGCATCGACTTCCCGGTGGCAACATGCAACTGTGCATAAAATACATTTTTTATAAGGTCATTGATAACAACACGCT
>JAUVGS010000237.1 GCA_030593665.1 Chitinivibrionales bacterium
CAGAATTTATTTTTTAAACGCTTTTGCTGTTTTGACAAGAATGAGATAATCGATTTAATTCGACAAAAGCAAAAAGATACCCAAAAAAAGCATTTTTTGAAGAGGGCTGCTTAAAAAAACTTATGACTGTCGAGTTTATTAGAAGAACGAAAAAGAATTGCCACATTATCCGGGGGAGGGAAAAAGTGAAACAGTTCAATCTACCATTCAAATTAGCCATCTTACTTTTAAGTCTATTCTACACACAGGCATTTTCAACCTTTTCAATTTGTGCAGTAGATACTGTAACCAGACAAGTAGGCAGCGCGGGTGCTTCCTGTATTGCCGGCGCGATTATGCTCAGTGATCTGCTCCCCGATGTCGGGGTTATCCATACGCAGGCATATTATCTTTCGAGTAATCAGGACTATGCTCGAAGCCTTATGGAACAGGGTAAAACACCAAAACAAGTGGTTGACGGGGTTGTTGCCAATGATGCTCAGGGGAATTCATCAAGGAGGCAGTATGGGGTGGTAGATCTGGTTAATAATGGGAGAAGTGACGGTTTCAGCGGCTCTGGCTGCGATGATTATAAAGGCCATATACTAGGCAAAAACTATGCAATACAGGGAAATATATTATTGGGCAAAAAGATTTTGGATTCAATGGAAACCCGCTTCCAAAACACTGAGGGAAAACTGGCGGATAAGCTCATGGCTGCATTGCAGGGAGCGAAAGTAATAGGTGCTGATACCCGCTGTTACTCATATAATAAATCTACCATTTCTGCTTTTCTGAGAGTGGCAAAACCGGATGACCCTGATAATGACCTCTTTCTGGATCTGAACGTAAACAATACCACCGGCAGCAATGACCCGATTGACGCGCTACAGGACAAGTATGATGACTGGCTGGCAACAGACTCCAAGCAATCGTTTAGTATACACCCTCAAGCATTCCGATTATTTCAGAACCACCCTAATCCATTTATCCATGCAACACATATCAACTACTTTCTGCCTGAAAATGGCATGGTCATGCTGAAAGTCTATGCTCCTACAGGCAAAGAAATTAAAACTCTTGTTGCCAGACACCAGTCTGCCGGACAACATGCTATTAAATGGAGCGGGACGCATAATAATGGGCAGGCAGTAATTGGCGGTATCTATCTGGCTGTATTAAAAGTGAATGATGCAAAGCTGACTTGTAAGATGCTCCTGATAAGATAAGACACTTCTGTTTCAGAACAGGTTGCCGGAATATAAATCGTAGGATTATTTAATAAGAAATATTAACTGAGAGGCACTGTTTAGGGAACAGTGGGACAAAGTGTGTTATTCCTCTTTGTCCACCATCCCTTCCTGCGGTTCCCAGGGATTCTCTTCTTCTGTTACCACACCGCAATACTTCACAGAATCGGGTGTTACCTTTTTCAGATACTGCTCATACTGCGAGAAAAAACCATTCGAACTCTTCCTGCCCGCTTTTTTCAGCAGATCACGCGAAACATACTTGTGCAGGGTTTTTCCATCCCGCGGCCCTGTATACTTAGTATTACACTCACCAATGCAGGCAATGGTAACATCCCTGATGTCAGGAGATATCCCACCGGAGAGCCTGGAAAGATCAATCCTGACTACTACATTCCAAAGCCCGTAATTTGTCCGCTTTTTACTGGTTACATCAACATTAAACGGGCGTAATATATCATCGGTGGTACCGCTCTTGGCATAATTTGACAATGGGGTATCTATCGAATATGCATTCTCATTGAATGCAGTTTCACTCAAAGAAGTGAACGATAAATCGAACGTGTATGGCATGTCATATTCGGTCAGGCCGTCCCACCTGTTGGATATGAGCCGTTTATGTAGCCCCAGGTAGGTTGGGCGAATGTTGTTGACATCCGAAAATGGATGATACCGTTTCACCACATCACAATCAGCCATGGCAATGCCGACACCATTGATATTAATACTGTCAATAATAAGGCTGGGATGTTCTGCCGCATGTTCGATGAGGTTATTATTGTAGAGCATATTGAATATATGGGCCTGTTCAAACAGGGTCATCTCCAGGGTGCCAAGCGCCACGGAATAGAGGCTGTCGGATACCGCCATCTTTTTCCCATAGGCGATCATGGTGTCAACATCAATACCGACTATTCCGGCCAGTTCCTTATACAATCTTACACCGGTGATTGTTTTTGTCTTGAACGTTTTCTTAATCCGTTCAAGCACGTTTAGTCTGTACAGGAATTGCGCAAAGGGATAGGCATCAGATAGAACCCTCCCGGTGGGATCGAACAGTTTCCGATTGAGACGATAAATTGACTCCACGCCGAAGATATTGTTTGAGGTTGCTAAATGGTCAAATATGTACTGACAGCCTTCAAACACATAGTCGTGGTTATGCATCATATACCCTTTACCACGAACCGCACTGTGTTTAAAGACAACCTCGTACGGTTTACCCCTTTTCCTTATAATTTCTCTTTTCCAGGGAACCTCTTCAGTAACCGGCAGGCTGTCACTCCACTTTGCATAGGGTGGGAAAACACCCAGATCAAAATTGAGCGCATTCAGAACAGGTTTTGCGGTTGAAGACCCGTTCGGTACGGGATTCCGTAACAGACAGGCAAGCCGGGAACCAATTTTATCCTTTGAATAATAAGCGAGTAATTTCCCGGTACGCGAATCAAGAATACAGTAAGAGAAGTACTGCCCGTCAACTTTCATTAACCGCCTGGTATAATAGTAACAACTCCGTCGCCAAACGCCCTTTGACTTTTTTCTGTATCGGATGTTTGTAACCAGTGTGTCACCATTCTCCAGAGTGATATAGAATTCAGAATTAGGCTCTGAAAACTGCGTTGAGGTGTCAATGATGGATATTACTCTGATAGAATCTTCCGGTGCAGAATCCAATTTACTATCTTCACCATAACTGCCGATTCTCACATCGGTATAGATTATTGTATCAGGGCCAAAACCACGGCTGTTAACCAGCTTTTCAAGGAACTCCTGTAACGGCAGGTCAATTGAAAGCTTTATTGTCATATTACCTTTTTTTCTAATCAGGGAATTCGGATCAATAATATCCATACTCTTTAAATAGGCGTCACTTCCCCCGTTGTTTTTTGCAAGATATAAAAGCCAGAACTCATTAGCCAGATCAACAAGATGGCCATACGCGGTCTGAATCTGCTTCGGTTTGGTAAATGTTAATGAATCGATCGCCGCAAGTACCTCTTTTTGATATGCCTCATCCCATCCAAGGGATTTTGCCATTCGAGGCATGTCAATACGGCACTGCCGGGCAATTTTTGTGTGAATGTTTCGTCCCCACTTAACCATACGGGCAATATAGACACATTCGGCATCAGTTAACTCAGCCTGTTCTTTCTTAAAAAGGCCAAATGCAATATCCTTCACCCCGATGAGTCCATAGTCGCTGGCTATGCAATGATTTAAATACACTTCAAGGACTTCATCAGCAGAATACATCTTACGCAACGCTGCGGAAAGACGCAATTCCCGTATTTTCCTGTCAACAGAACGGCTTACATAGCGTTGCCCGGTTTCGTCAAGATACGAGACAAACAGTTTCGCAACCTGCTGGGTTATTGTTGACGTACCTTTGGGTGAAGAGAGAGAAAAAGTTGTTATGGTCCGAAGAACCGCACGAACCATAGCCCGAACAAAACTGTCGAATTCAAATCCGAGTTCGTTATTGTAGAAGCGGCTGTCTTCCGCTGCAATCAGGGCAGTGATAAAAACCTTGGGAAATTCATCAATTTTCGCGCGGGTGTGGTCTGTTCTGATCGTTGCAATGCGCCGATCTTTCCGATCGGTTATAGCAATTGTATTTGAATAGGCATGTACCTCATTTAATCTGGCCACGATTCCCAATGATGGATAATCTTTTACGGCAATCCCATCAACCATTAACACGCCACCGGCAGTATCCGTTTCCGGGGCTATAACACTCCCGGCCTTTTCTTCCATAGCTTCAGTGGCAAGCACGTCCTGCCATGCAGCACCCAGCTCTTTTGACAGGAGCCCCCTTTTTTCCAGAGCAACGAGCTTTTTACCCCATGTGTCAAAATAGCGGTTAAAAAAATATTTGGATAACAGATAGGTTGGATATATCGATGCGCAGAAAATACCACAAACAATCAACAGAATAATAACCGGCTTATGTTTAAAAAAAGCAGATATACTTTGAATTATTTTTTTAATTTGCATAAAGTATTACTTACGTTACCCGTACTTCCGTTTAGTAGTGAAAGAAATCTAATATTAAAAGAATCTCGTGATAATAACCGACTTCTTATAATATATATAAAGAATGCACTCTACAAACTTTACAACAAGGAAAATCGGCATTTAAATGGCAGTAGAGGTACAAGATTTTGTGTCCCTACTGCGCTGAAACGTACTTTAAATACAG
>JAUVGS010000107.1 GCA_030593665.1 Chitinivibrionales bacterium
AGCCAGCGTTGCGGTCAATAATCAGATTCACATATCGCAATGTTGTCTTTGGGCTGTTGTAGTACCTTAGAAATAATTTTCTGCCATTTCTTGGTAGAAAATTATTTCGTGAAGGTACTTACTTGCAGTTTATCTGCGTTAGGTCATTGAATATGACTCAATCACTCACAAAATGTATTCTAAAGTATGGGGAATTTAAAGAATCAATGGGGCATTGTACTTTTCCCCTGAATTAAAACAGTTTCAGTTCGGGTGAATTTTTGCACATTTGAATGTCTTGGAATTTGTATGAGTATACTAGTACGACTAAAAGAAATTGAGAAATTGCCGACACTGCCGGAAATAATGTTAAAGGTTCAAGCTCTTATCAATTCCGATGAGAGTGATGCCGCTTCATTAGCCCATATAATTAAACGGGATCCGGCACTTTCCTCAACGATTCTTAAAACTGCCAATTCTGCCTACTATAATATTGCAAAGAGGCGAATATCTTCGATAACAGAGGCAATCGCCCGTATCGGATTCAATGAAGTATTAAAAATAACTTTGGCGATGAGTGTCATTGAGCAATTCTCCAATACGAAGAGCATGATCGGTTATGTTGGTTTCTGGCGCCACTCGTTGACCGCCGCCGGTTTAACAACAATAATCGCTGATGTTATGAATGATGAAGGCCTTCAGGAGTATCGGCAGGATCTTTTCCTGGCAGGTTTGCTTCATGATATAGGCATACTTATATATGACCAGTTTTTTCATGAGGAATTCACGGAAATAATCAATTGTTCCCTGAATGAAGAAAAGACCTATCTTGCTGCTGAGAATATAATTTCTCCAAAGGAAACGCATGGTTTTATCGGAGGTGCTTTATTGGAGATATGGAAACTGGCCTTACCCATTATTGTCTCTGTTCGTAATCACCATACACCACAGAAAGCCCCTGAAAATCTTCGCAAGATAGTCTCGATCGTATCACTCGCTGAATATATCCTGTGTAATGGCCGTGTCGGTTCGTTTGAAGGTATCTTTGAGGAAATAGACGAAAGTGTCTGGGAACTCACCGGTATCTCGCCAAATGATATAGAAAGCCTTTTTCTTAAGGCTGAAGCGGAAGCCGGTAAAACAGATATTTTATTATCCACGGGTGCGGGACATTATCAACCGCTGCAAAAGCCTCATGACGATCATGACCATACACCGCTCAGAACGATTTAGCCTCAACACAACGGCTTTTTATAAACCGCATTGAGCAGCACCACCATCTCACCTTTCGGTTTTTTTGTAGTAAAATGATCCACCAGTGACCGTGGCGTCCCCCGCAGGAATTCTTCATATACTTTTGTCAACTCACGGCCAATAACCACAGGAACCGATCCGAGAACGCTGTCCATTTCTCTGAGTACTTTTAAAATACGGTGAGGTGATTCATAGAAGATAACCGTTCTTTTCTCATGTACGAATTGTTCAAACAGCCGTTTCCTTTTTGTGCTGCTTGATGGAAGGAAGTTCTCGAAAATGAAACGGTCGGTTGGCAAACCGCTTGCAACCAGTGCGGTTATCAGAGCGGCAGGCCCCGGTATGGGTATCACGGGAATCTGCTCGGCTATAGCCTGCCGAATAAGGTAAAATGCGGGGTCCGCAATACCCGGCGTGCCGGCATCGGTGATAAGGGCGATGGCCATGCCCTGTTTCAGGTCTTTTACTATATGCGGCGTCACCTTTTCCTTGTTAAAGTCATGATATGATTTAAGAGGTTTATTTATTGCGAGATGATTACAAAGTCTCTTTGAAATCCGTGTGTCTTCCGCAAGGATAGTATCGACAGAAGATAGTATTTTCTGAGCACGAATTGTAATATCATCAAGATTGCCGATCGGCGTGGCGACAATATACAGGGTTCCCATTAATAGCCTTCAAGCTTTGCGATACGGATTATTTTCTGTACTTTTCGGTTTTTATTTTTTGCAACAAGTTTTGCATAATAGGTACCGTTTGCAATACGGTATCCCATATTCTGATTTCTCCTGTTGAGGGTCGTACCGTCCCAGGCTATTTCATGGTAACCGATTAGTTCGGAGGGACTCTTCCATGTCCACACCTTCCTGCCGCTGATAGTGTAAATGGTGAGCTTTACACTGGTGGCAACATCGGTTAACAGGAAAGGAAACCGGATCACCTTGCCCGGTTTTGCGGTAAAAGGATTGGGATGGCATGAGAAGAACCTGATCTTTAATTTTTCTCCGGGCCGGTAAGCAAAGACTCTTTCGGCACGGTTCCCGGCATTGTCCTTTGCGATTATAGTGAGTGAGTCAATGACATTCATTTTTTGCGGATAAGCCGTGAGTATTACTGTTGACAGGTTCTCACCGGTAACTGCTGATGATTTATAATCACTCTCAAGCGAGGTATGATTAAGCAACAGCCGGATAGAGGATTTGTCAATGCCGGATGAGTCGGTTATGAATATATTAAATGGCTTGTTTTTAGCCGCATAATCGAGGAAAAGGATCTCCTTTCCCGAGACATAAACACGTATCTCCGGTGGTGCGTTATCCAAACTCGTACCGATTGCAAACGGTCCCGATTCGTATGTTAAGTAGGAGATTGTATTCGTAGTCGTGTTGAGTATACCACCCCTGTTCTGCCATTGTGATGAAATAGTATCATAATAATACACACCGGTATTAGTTCCGGAATCTGAAATCTGCACCGGGTCAAACTGCCAAAGCAGTGTGTCGGCAAGGGTGAGTGCAGGACGGGCAAATATATGAAACTTTGATAACCCGTCGCCAAGGAGGGGTAACCACGCTGATGCACTTGAGAGAGGCTTTCCCTCAAGGGTATCGGTGAAGAGAAATACTCTGTGGACAGCGGTTAACGTATCTGCAGGAGTGAGGAGGCAGCCTCCTCTTTTTGAATACAGTGTGTCATGTAGCGAGAAAAGATCCGCATAGTTTACTGCAAAGGACAGAATCGCGGAGTTATTCGAATAATTTATTTCTTCAACGGTGTTTCCAAAATTGACAAGGCCGGAATAGGTTATCGTTCCCTGCGTGTCGGGAATAGCAAAGTTGAAACGGGTTATTTTCCCGGGAAGCAATGAGCCGGTTGTCGTACCCAGAAAGATAGTGTCACGCAATGCCCGGTTAAAGAACGCGACACTGAAGGACGGCGCAGGAGCATTCCCCTTATTGAGCACTTCACACACAACCGAGAGTGAGTCATTCTGCCATGAGCATGTCAGTGTGTCGTCAGTGAAGGTTAAATCAGGTCTTCCTTTAATGTTAAAAGAGAAATAGTCGGATGCTCCCAGATTCCCGGTCGCACGAAACTGAAGTATAAGATATTTATTGATATCGAATTGCATGTCAGAGGAACCTGTCGGGATTTTTCCCTCAGAATACCACAAGCCTGTTACAGAATCTTTGAGCATAAATACCTGACTGGAAAAATTAAAATTCTGCGATTGGGGATTATCAATAGTATATACACAAATTATTATCGGATTATAAAGCGAATCGTATGATTCCATCCTGCATGAGATACTCACGCTGTCTCCGAGAGAGGGTTCTGGTGGTGCTATCGCCACATCAAACAGGGCAAACGTATCTTTGGAGAAATATTTCCACCCGAAAATTTCTGTCGAGTCATTCCATACATAAGCACGGACAAGACCATGTGCTGTCTGGGAAGTTTTCTTAAGTTTAAAGGCATGATTAAAGGTGCCACCGGTTACCGTCACAATGATTTCTCCCCAGGGTACGGTATGCTCAGCGGTTACACTCAGTTTAACATTACCTGATATGATTGGTGATGTATTACCGGTTACCAGCAGTGTGTCCGATCCTTTGAGATTTGTATTTGACAGAGTCAGGGAAAGGGTATCGGGTGTCAACCGCCAGGGTAGCGCCGGATCGCCGAGCAGGTTATATTGGCGCGTTAAGGGAAGCGCTTCAGATGCATTCATAACAAGCATAAGCAACTCTGTCATGCCCAGCAGTTCTCCGAGACTGTTATACGAATTACTCATAGCGTTCTGTTGGAGGGTTCGCGCCATGCGAATATCAATATTCCTGCGCGTATAGGCAGAAGCGCCATAAAATGAGATGCAGCCGTTCTTGCTTTGCCGCAGGAATTCTTCACCAAGTGACGAATAGAGATTACTTTCAAAAAAACCGGTCAGGCAGGTAAAACTGAATATGATGGGTAATCGTCCACTTTCACTCCACTGACTGTTGTGGAGTTTTGGCAGGTCGGAATAGGAGAAGAATTTACTATCCGACCAGGTGTTGCCGCCGCCATGCCCGGAAAAATGGATAGCATATGCTCCGGCATTAATGAAGCCTGCCAATTTATCGGATGCACCGGTCCCGCTGGTATAAAAAGGTGACTCAGGATCAGCGTCCATACGGAATATATGCATTTTAGGGCCAACGATATCAGAGACGACCTCATTGTTGAATTCCGTGAATTCAGGCTCATAGCCTCCAATAAGAATAAGGTTATCCCGCCAGTATCCATGCTCCTGATTTTTCAGGTACTGTACTGTTTTAGTGACGCACGTTTTCAACTCTACTTCATTTTGAGCGGGAAAACGTCCCACATACAAATCAGGGAAATTATCATTCCCATACACAGTAGCAAAATAGTCATCAGTCGCCGAAGGCCCCCAATTGGGAACACGAGTCAAATGCGTTGGCACAATATTGACACTTTTATACGGATCATTTTTATCCATATCATTACTGGCGTCGCCGGCCAGCAGCAGGTATTTAGGAGGATCTGTTATATGTTTATTATACACATATTTCAGCATCGAGCGGATACTTTCCGGATTATGCAGGCCGTAAGAGAATCGATTGTAGATATCCTGCAGGTCGATAGTAACTACTTGTAAACCCGATTCAGTGTGGACATCGATGAGCGGCTGCAATGTCCGGATAAAACTATTAGTAGTTATGATGATATAATCAACGCCGGAAGGGAAGTCCCAGTTGTCGTGAATGGTGTCAAGTGTCATATTTTGTGGTTTCTGACGTAAGGCAATAGCCTGGGCATAGTAGCGTGTTGTACTGGTGATACTGTCCTGAAAGGAGAGTGAATATTTTCCGGTGACCTTGTATATGTTAAAATCCTTGAATTTGCGATATTTTGAAATATCCCATAATTCGAGATTACTTGCAGAGAAATTAGTTAGATCGAATTGTACCCATCTGTTAATATCTTTATCATTATTTTTAAAGGTAATCTTATTCTCAAACGAATTAAACCCGCGTGTATAGGTAATATCCAGCCAATTAAAGGCGCCGCGGTCCGGAATAGTATCAATTTGATTTCGAATCATGGTAATTGTATTGATGCCATGTGTCAGTAACTCAGAAGAGATGTTATGTACTACCAGTTCATAATCTTCCTGGCCATCCCAGATGGCATTTGCATTAATCGCTTTATTGTTCAGCGATATAGAGTATTGGTGATCGTTGAGGATAGTATTGATACTTGTAAGGCCGGTAAGGGCTAAGGTAAGACTGAAGGTAGTATTATTCACCGGGGAGAGAATATTGAATTTAAAGGAGGATAGTTTATCAAAACCAATAGCGCCCCAATACCAGTTGTCGATATCATCCTCAGTCAACGGCGCATCTCCTGTTTCTTCAATAGTAAATACGTCACCCTGCCAGAGTATTCCATTGTCAATTTCGCAATGAAGGGTATCCGTGAATACTTTTGCCTTAAGGATAATATCCGGATTGTAATCGTAGGGGTCGATCATTAACACTCCAGAAGCCTCTGCAACCCGGACGCCGGCAGAGGTGCCCCCCCAGGTCAGCCAGTAAATATTCGTGTATGAATACTGGGTAAAATGATGGGTATCCCCCGGTAAAATTTGTCCATAGAATAGTATGATATCATCTTTTTCAAGATAAGTATGTTGTATGTTTGAAACAGAGAGAGGTATTTCAGTATCTCTGCAATAGAGACGGTATGATTGTAATGGTACTCTTTCAATTGGTACACCACAACTCTTTAAATCACTCCCGGTAATTTGATAGATACCATCCTCAGAGACTTCCATGCGAACACCAACCGTGTATGGAATCTCCGGTTTGCTGATTGACGCCCGTTTTAAAAATCTTTTTTTAACCGGCAGGTCAATAAGGTGATATCCGGAAGGATTTGTACTGCGCCGGGAACCGGATTTGATAATGGGCTCGTTAAAAGTAAATAACAAAATACCACCGGCAGGTGTGTCGGAGGAATGGCTTGTTTTGTCTATACGAATGGAGAGAGAAAACCACTGAAGGAACCGGTTACCCATCCAGCCGTTTGATAGAGGCGTTAAACAATTTTTAGCGCATGAAATACCATACGTCTCAGAAAGATCAGCGGTGATGGAGACCGCAGGCTGAGAAGGTACCGCGAAAAAAAGTGTTGTTTTTGAAGAACTGTTTTTTAATTCATAGTTTTCCAGGGCAAATGAAACTTTTGCTGAAGCCGGCTGCAGAGAAAGAATAGTATATTGGGCGGCATAAGTATATATGCAGCAGCTTAGGAAAAAGAGAACCGTCCGTGTTAATGATTTATTTGACATAAAACTTTCTGGTTGTTATTGATGTCGGATCATTAGCCCCGGTGCCGCCATATATTGTTAATGAAACTCCCCACAAGTAAACACCCGACGTAAGCGGCACAAGCGATGCGGGAAGAGACTCGGTATAGTTTTTACCCTCACTGGGTATGTGTTGCTGTTTGGCGGTATCTGAAGCCCAGAGTAACACGGTGCTTTTCCAGATTTGCGTAGATATATCACAAGGCCCGAGTTGTATCGATGGAACCAGCCAGCGGAAAACAATATTTGATAACGTATCTTCCAGCGTATCATTTTCATAGGGTTGTATAAGAGTTATCACCCGCGCAAGATCAATACCGAACACGGCGGAGGTGTCTCCGGCCCGTCCGAGGCTGTCAACGGCAAAAATCCGGTAGGAGATGAGATGCTCACGGGTGCGGTCTTCAAGATTGAAAAAATATACCGGATCATAGTTGTCACGTACCGTATTCGGTATGTTGGTAATAGGTATTGGAA
>JAUVGS010000201.1 GCA_030593665.1 Chitinivibrionales bacterium
GGTGTTTACATTCAACAGTCTTTTCCCGCTTACGGGCGAGATAACAGAGTTTGACTACGACATTAACTATAAAATCGCAAAGCAGGTTATTATCTGGGATACGGTAAACCAGGAATGGGATACTTCAATTGTCCAGTCGGATTCATCAACCGACGGTTCATTTAAGATACAGGTTGTTGATGGAGCAAACCTTCCGGATTCGGGGCATTTTCTGGACAAGTTTACCATGGACTGCTGGGAGCGTGAGCTTAAATTTTTTAATGGCAATACCGAGATTTTTGTAGCGAATGAAACCATGAACGATCTGGAAGTGAGATTCTTGTGGGATCCAGGCGAAGCCGAGTATACATATACCAATGTCATAGTGGATCTTACCACCATCGAAGGCAATGCTCAGGATAAGGAGACCGTGACCTTATCGGAAAACGGCCCGTATTTCTTTAAGGAATTCCCGCAGGCGGTTCTTATGGATAATCAAAACCCGACCCCGGGAGACGGGATACTTCAGCATTATGCTTTTGACAGCCTGATAGCGACATTCAGAAACAAGGAGAATCCTGAACTGCCGCTGGATTCAATCATGTATGGAATCCCTTTCAGACTTAGCGGCTACATTCAATCCCAGGCAGCCTACTACTATGACCGTACAGCAGACGGGTATGTCGATAGTATTGTCGTGAAGATCACGACCGACCTTGATGACGGATTGACCGATGAGCATCTGAAAGAGATAATGGATTTAGGGTTGCTAACATTGCCGGCATTCAGAGGTTTTAATATAGACAGCTACCGCCTGGTTGCAGACGGTTTTGCGTTACTGGTAACAGAGAATACCGGCCATGAACAGGTGACGTATATTCGCAATGATGACAGTATAAAAGTCAGTCCGAAAATACTGTCGGTTGGCGGCTGGGTGGAAGCGGCTACGATTCCGATTTATGATAAGGTTGCTCCGATAATCATGAGACGGAGCAAGAATTTTGGGGGAAACGGATATTTAACGCCGCTTCTGGTTGATTTTCAGGATACCCTGGCAGATACGCTGTTTATAGATTTCTCTGAACCGGTAATGAATATCTCGGACAAGGTTCCGTTTTATTTCTTGAGTGTGGATAATAATATCGAGTTTACGGCGACTCTTGATCTGGTTGAGATCAGCACGACGAGTGCGAAGTTTACCGTTGACAGGATAAACGGCACCACTATTAAGAATTTTCACACGGGAGATTCGGTGTGGGTTCATGATAAAAATCGTGTTGCGGATATCTGTGAAGATGAGAGCGGAAATACCGCGAATAATTATCAGAACAATAAGAACAATATAAAACGTGTGCTGACAGTAACCTTTGTGGCAATCGATCTTGATCTGACACCGATCACGATATCTCCGATAAATTTTAGCGATATTAGCAAAGATACAATTCCTATTGAGCTAGTGAATATTATTAATACTAGCGATTCAATAACAAATAATTGGGATTTAGCAATTAATAGTAATGGCGATCCAATCGGTATGGTGATACAGATCATACCGAATTTTGGAGACAAGGATACAAGTTCGTTTGAGAAAATGATACTTGAAGGCAAGATTTCTATTTTCGATGCGGTAGGAAACATGATTGTTGATAGAAAACGGATGTTATTTATTAATGATCCGGAACTTGAGAAATTGTATAAGACCTTAAATTTTGTATGGAATGGTAAGAATACCCTCGGCAGGTTTGTGGGTTCGGGTTCGTATCTTGCCGTAGCTAATATCAAGAAATGGCCGATGGGGAAGAGCAGAGCCAAGGGCTATAAAAGCTTTTCAAAGAGAATAATGATCGCGGTTCAGGATTAAGAATGAAATAAAACATCGGGCGTTATAGTGATGTAAAGAAACCCTTGAGTTTTACTCAAGGGTTTCTTTTTTATAATTATTCGTCAGAGTAAGTGGCGGTAGTATCTCGATCGCATTCATGTTATATTTTAAGTGATAATACTACCCTTTATAGTTAATACTATCATGAGTGCAGAAAAGACCAGAGCCCTTGTACTGAAGATCATTCCCTATCGCGAATCAAGCTGTATCGTACACCTGTTTACTGAAGCACATGGCCTGATTCATGGCATTGCAAAAGGTATTCGCCGGAGTAAATCAAAGCAGGATGTCCTTGAACGAGGCTATCTCATAGAACTTATTGTCTATATAAAACTCACTCGTGATCTCCATACTGTCAGTGCGGTACATGTTATCGAATTTTTTCCCGCAATTCGTTCCAATCTTATTAAATCGGCACTGCGGGACGCTGCCTTTGAGACAATTCTTGCTGCAATAACCGTGACCGATTTTCATCCGGAGTTGTATACGTTCTTTCAAAAATTTTTAGAGTACCTGGAACAGTCTTCCGAGAAAGAGTGTCATCCCTGTGCCATATGGCTCTTTTATCACCGTTTTGCGCAGCATATGGGTTTCGGCCTTGATTTACAGCATTGTATCACCTGTGGAAACGAGTTGAACGGGGATGCTGTTCTTGCCATGAATAAAGGAGGATTGGAATGTAAAGAATGCAGTACCGCCACTCATGATCGTTTTTTAGTACCGCATACGGTGCTTACCTATCTTACCCACGGATCGCCGAAACCGCAGTTGTTACGCAAAAACCTGTCTTCGGGGAGTTTGAAAAATATTACCTGGCTTCTGGCTGACTATTGCAGGTATCATTTCGACATGCAGAGAGAGTTTAAAGCGCTTGCATTTTTGGATGAGATGGTGGGTTGGTGAGGGACTCGTGTACGTAATCGATTAGTACCTTAGAAATAATTTTCTGCCATTTCTTGGCAGAAAATTATTTCGTGAAGGTACTTACTTGCAGTTTATCTGCGTTAGGAGAAAGATTATGAGTACGAGTTCGCCACTCTTATCATTAGAAGCCTACGATTATAAATACGCTTTCACCTCCATCGATACGACATGGATCCATTTCTCATACAGGTTTTTATTAAAGTCTCCCCGATAGTTGCCGCCTATTGAAAAGTGATCGCCGACACCTATATCTATTATGCAGTCAACAACATGTGTGGTGCCGGTTTCAAAACCCTGTGCCATGGGATATTCAATCCGGGTATCTATAGCAACACGCGACCAGGTATAAGACACCTCGGCCCATCCTTTACCTGCAAGACGAAGGGTCAGCCCGGGTTGCAGCCGGTAATACGGTCCGGTAATGCGGCCTTTATCAGCCTTGCCGATACTTTCATGTGCAAAGATGGAAAAGGAGGGTATGAAATAATACCGCTCTTGAAGTGAAATAAACCGGTCGATTATTTCAGTAGTATCGATACGGTATTTTTCTTTTCGGTTGAGCGTGTGCATTCTGCCTTCTGCTGCTACCTGCCACTTTGTCCATTTTTTATCAAACCGTGTACCCCACTCTATTCCCTGTTCACTATAATTCCTGACTTTCCTGAGAAACGGCCGCGCGAATATATTACCGTGCAATCTCTTCACCGCCGCAGGACGCCAGTCTATATCCTGACGATAGAAGATATCGGCATAGGTAATAAGTGAGTCGTGTTCCTTTGCCAGGGAAGAGTATCCGGGAATCCAAGTGGTTTTAGGGAAATTATCCTGTGCAACCAGTGCGGAATCAAGTCTGATATGCTCATCGATAATGAACGTGCCGCGCCAGCTTAAATCGGTAAGTATCCCTTTTATTTTCCTGCCCTGCGGTTTGAAAAACCAGTTGCCGTCAATAGTTGATTTGCGGACATTTTCGATGCCGGCGCTGTTGAAAATCTCCCGCTCTTCTATAATATAATCACCAAGCCGGTCCGGGATATATTCATTCAGCATCGGATCATATTTGTGCGTCCCCTGGCCTTCACCGACATACACAGGTATCTGCACATACGCCGAAGCCCTCTCCGAGCTCAGGCGGTATCTCAGGTGCGTGCTGAGACCGGTTTTGACAGATGCGACATCGTTGGAAGCGGTTATCAGGAGAACCGACTTTTTTTCCTCAATTGTTTTTCGTGGTGACCTTTTCTGAAGATGATATGAACTCGTGCCGGAAAAAGTCCATCCTGCACGGGGGGAGTGGCGGATCGCCTGCGACCAGAGAAAGGTTGAACCCGTATCAATCGACGCAGGGTCCTGCGGCAGGAAGATACTTCGTCCGCCCTTTCGCTCCTGCGCAAAATAGATCGACTCAGTAAGAGAAACCGGTTTGAAATGAAAAGCAATACCACCACCTATCTTACCGCTGTTTTCCGTATATATCCGTTTACGCCATTCATCATCGATACGGATGCCGTAATTGAAACGGGTATAGTCAAAAAGGGCGCTGACACTGTCACGTGTCACTTCATAAGTATCCGGCGAATCAAAATGCTTTATAAACATACCGCTGTAAAGAAGGTCAACATGCTTCCACGGCGCAATACGGGCACCATAGCCAAACCGGTGTGTCAGCAGGGAATCATTGCTGAAATACTGGCCGTATGAAAGCAGTGCCGAGATATCTTTCCGGATCGTCGCGCCTGAGTTCGCGTGCCAGACATTGATCTCGTTACCCAGCACAGAGTGCCCCTGACGGTCCCAGGTGTTTCTCCGTTCATATGATGAGATAATCTCCCGCGAGAACCGTTTGCTGGAAAAAGCATGGCTGCCCTTCAGCCAGACAGACCGTTCATCATACTGCTCCTTTCCGAGCGTGAAAAATGATTTTGCCGCTGCTGCGGTATTATCCTTGTCATCCCTGTCTGAAAAGAGATTCCTGTCCTCCTCTTCACCGGCAACGTCAACCGAAAATGATAACCAGTCGCGCGGAGCATACTGTGCACTGAATTCCCCTTTTATAGTCCTTCGCGGTGCTGATGCCGGAGAGAGTGCGGAATAGTTGCCCATG
>JAUVGS010000571.1 GCA_030593665.1 Chitinivibrionales bacterium
TGTTTTCAAGCATATATGGCAGGATCGAATCTATATCCTGGTTGAATGCAAATGCAAGGTTTGGTGTATAAAGATAAGCTTTTTTCATTTTTCTCCTACTTGCAATAGGACTGCCCCTGTAATTGAAAACATACTTTATTAAAAGCCCGAACTCCAGGTACTCAAAATAATTGGCAATAGTCCTCTGGTCTTTTCCAAGGTCCTTACCAATCTCCCTATAATTAACGATCATGCCAGGTTTTTTACAGATTATATATACAAGGGTCTTAAGCAACTCAACATCTTTTATCGGTATATTTTTTAATATCAGAACAGATGTGCCTTTTGTATGGTTTAAGCCAGGAATCCTTTACATTTCCTGTTTTCTACCAAGGATTAAACGGTTCTAAAGCGCCTATTGGTGTCATAATTACTATATAGGTACAATAACTATTTAAACCTGATTACGTTATTATGTTATCATTTCATTATTTTAATTACATTATAATGTTATTATTTTCCATCAGTCAATACTGGCTTCTTGCTTCTGACAAACAGAATCGTTCCCAATATCACCGGTAAAACGCCGATTTTTCTTTTATCCATTTTATGTTCAACACCACATCACTTATAGCTTATATTCCAGATTCCAATACAGAATAGTATGACAATCAAGATAACTGCAGAAACCAGGGGATCAATAAATGCTGAGAATATCACGAAGAATGCTGCTGTTATAGCAATTATATCTTCTTTACTTTCATTCATATATTTTTTCATAACTTTTCACCGGACCTGACTGTGAGATCAATATCATTAAGGATCGGTATTTCCATACCTCCTATTTGATAACTTTTCCTTACATCGATGACATCAATAACGGTGTCATCATCCACAGACGATTCGTTAATAATTTGTTCTACCATATTTTCCACCTTATTTTGTTATTGTTTAACTATATCCAAACCCGATTATGTATACACAGGCCCGGTTTTCAATTGGTTTTTTTGGTATTTATGCCTTTCGATTAATCGGGTGGTCGGTGGAAAAATACGCTTTTGGCATGAAAAGAAAATAATTGATCGTATGAAAAGATGAGACTTTTTAAGTGATACTCCCCGAAAGCATTCACCCGACGACCCGCCCCCTGAACATCGAATACGTATAAAACGCGTAGTAATCCGGAATATCCAGAATAAACTCAGGCGACTCAGGCATACACAGCCGCTGAAACTCAGCCCAGTCCTCTTCTGATAACTCCGCCCTCACATTCACCCACCGCATCTCAATAAGTGCAGTAAGTGCGTTCCGCATCTCCTCAGATAGCGGGGCGCAGACATCACCTGCGAATGTCCGGGCAGTAACGTCCTCCATGCCAGCACGACGAAACCAGCCAATCATGCGCGGAAAATGCATCTCAGGCGCCGCCCCCTCTGCAAACGGGGCGATACCTGAAGATGTCGCATTCAGATGTGCCTCGAGCACAGGGTAGCCCGGAAGCAGTTGTTGAGAAGACCATGCAAGGATGATCACACTTCCGCCGGGCTTTACCACCCGTCCAAGCTCCTTTAGTAGCGGCAGAGGCTCTCCGGGTGCGTATCCTGCACAGTTAGCACTCCACACCCAGTCGAAGGTATCGTC
>JAUVGS010000057.1 GCA_030593665.1 Chitinivibrionales bacterium
ATGCGGTTGATTCCTGTTTTACCGTAGGTAAACGGTTATGTACTTCGGATGAGTGGTCGCTTGCCTGTGGCGGGGCGTACAGTTGGAAATACCCTTATGGGGACAAGTATGAACCGAAAGCATGTGTTACCAGGGATAAGACCGTTTCTGTCTCGGGCAGCAAGCCTGAATGCCGCGGATATTTCGGGATATTCGATATGGCGGGAAATCTTGCTGAGTGGACCAATACGCGATCAAAAAAGAATAAGGAATTTTACAATGTGATGGGAGGATTCTGGGAGAGTGGGCCGCAGGGAAGCTGTTTTGAACCACGCTACAGTTATTATCCCCGGAATAGACATAATCCGGTTGGATTTCGATGTTGTAAGGATGTGAATAAACAGTAATTATAAACGAACTACTATTATAGTTTTAAACAATACTATATGACATCAGAAGTTTAGAATGCATAAAGTAATTTTTTTAGGGAACCTTGTTTGATAAAAAGAATTTTATTTTTATTCATACTTTTTTCAGCACCATATACCATTATTGCTGAAGGACTTCTGTATTACCCGTCAAGCCTGCATGGTTTTCATCCGCTCTATGAGGAGACCCGGATTGTAAGCCCTCTGATAGAGGAACACCCTGTTGTTTTTGATGTCACCACCTCCCTCTTCAAGGATACCGCTATTATCGATTTTGAGAAGCGGCAGATAACGTTCATCCAATACGACATCTTTTCCGGACTGCCAATATGGCAGTTTCACTATCCTGAATTAGATGAATATTTTAAAAGCATGCGGCGTTTTTCCATCTCAGCGCTCTGGCTGGAGAGCCGGAAGAAAGGTGAGGAAGAGGAAAAGAAGCAGAAAGGGCTGCCAAAACTGGAAATTGCCATGCCGGTGCACTATCCGGCCTGGGCCAGGCGGGTGTTGGGAAAAGATCCACCCAAACTCTCGATAAAGGGATTTCAATCATTAACGCTGAAATATAACAAAAGAAAAACAGAGACCAAGAATAATACAGCGGATAACGAAAAACCGACCGGCGGATTTGCCTTTGATTATGATAATATGTTTACAATACGGGGGAGTATCGGCCGGCTTATTAATATCGAAATTAAGACCGGTAAGGATAAACAGGGTGAGAATCTCGGTATTAAGGATCAGATGAAAAAGTTGAAGATTGAGTATAAGGCTGATCCTGATTCCGCGGACCAGCTTGAGGATGAGATTATTCAAGAGGTGGTTGCGGGTTATACAAACTTCCAGATGCCGGGACAGGGCCTGGCCGGTTATTCCGGTAGTCATGAGGGCCTGTTCGGGGTTAAAATACGCTCCCAGTGGGGGCCGCTGTCATTGACAAACGTTCTCAGCAGGGAAAATGCAGAAACGCAGAAAAAAACACTCGACCCCTCAGGAAAAAAAGCAGGGCAGTCCAAAATTGAAAACAAAAACTATGCAAGAAATGCCTATTTTTTTCTGGATACCATGTACATCTCAAAGTATATCGGTAAAAGAGATTTAGTACCGACCATCGAAAAACTCTATGTATTCCAGTTGGAACCCCATATCCAGCAAGGGTTTAACGAGAAGGATTATGTGTATGCGGCTTATGGCGAGAATTTGAATATCGCACGGTTGTTCAGGAGACTGAAAGAGTACCGGGATTATGAGGTTGATCAACAAAATGGATACATCCGGTTCCTCGGAGGATCAGTGCCAGGCAGGGATAAGGTTATAACAATATATGCAGAATTAAGTAATGGCTCTACGAAAGGTAGTTTAGAATCGATTGACCTTGAAGGCAACAAAACGGGTTATGAAGAACTCTGGCTGCTGAAAGATAAGGATAATGAGATTGATAATCCCGGTGAAATTCTCATGTGGCGCAATGTGTATAACCTTCCTTCGGATGCACAGCCTGATGATTTCAAAATCGAGGTACAAAGAAATATCAAGGAGAAGGAGATCAAACACTACAATAACATCCTGTTTTCTCATATTCTTGGTCTTACCGACAAGGATGGAAATCCCGACCTGGGAAATGAGAAGATATATGATTTCGGGCAGCAATATCTGATTATCCCGCCCTTTATAGATACCACTACGGTGGATGGTAAAGATACTATAATTTACAGCAACCTGCCCTTTGCAAATCGAAAATTAGGTTTAGATGAAAATAAAGATCCAAATTTTCAGAATAATATTTATATCAAAGATTCCATTGATATTGCCGCATCAAATTTCCATATTGTCACTACCGGCAGTTCAAAGCAGGACTTTTTTCAGATTGGCTGGGGTATTATTCCCGGTTCAGAAACATTGACGACAAAAAAGGGAAAAAAACTGGTAAAGGACGTTGATTATATAATCGACTATGAATTCGGCAGTGTTACCCTGAGATCAGACAGGGCAAAGAATGCCAGTGCGATTGAAGTTGATTACCAGCAGGAATCGCTTTTTATGTTTGAGAGCAAGCGGTTTCTTGGAGCGTACGGCAAACTTGACCTGCCGAACATCGGTCGTGAATCATACTGGGCAACCAGTATTATGGGACAGTTTACCTCTTCAAGGGATAAGATACCCCGTGTCGGCCATGAGCCGTTCAACCGTTTCCTGTTTGATACCAACCTGCGGCTGGATTTTGAGCCGGAGTGGATGACCAACCTGGTCAATTTCATTCCCGGTATAAAGTCAAGCAGTACCTCTTCGGCAACATTGGATTTTGAGGTGGCTTATAGTTATCTCAAACCGGAAAAAGACAACAAGGGAGAAGCATACATTGACAACTTCCAGTCCAGCGAACGGGGGTATCCCCTTGGCGAATCACACATGCTCTGGTATAAGGCAAGCCCGCCGACCGGATGGATGGAAGACGAGGTATCCGCAATGGCAAATCCACCGGCATGGCGGACTTACTGGTATTCGCCGGTAACCAATACAGAGCGGACAAGACGTGAAGAAATCTGGGCGCTGACCAAGGAAGATGAAGAGAACAGGAATCTCTATTTAACCACACTCCGTTTAATCAACCAGCCGCTGCCGGCGGACGCAACGCTGCAGGCACAGGTAACCGATGCTTCCGGAGCGCCGAGGGTTAATCCCTGGGCTGGAATCATGGCCCCGATTCCGACCTCACTCCAGGATCGCAGAAAGGACCGGTATCTTGAATTCTATGTGAAAAATAAAAACAAAAAAGGTGTGCTTTATATTGACCTGGGCATTGTCAGTGAGGACCTGTCACTGAATGGCGGTATGCCGAACAGGTCTTCCGATTATGAAAAACCCAATTCATTTCAGGGAGAAAAGGATTCAAAATTTGATTTAGGGCTTGACAAGCTTCCTGATAGTCTTGAGTATTATCTTTTTCCCAATTTCAACCCCACCGACTCCAGTTGGGATATGCTTTGGCAGGGCGATCCAAGACTTGGCGAGAATGACCTGATAAATGACCCTTCACGGGATAACTGGCAGCGGTATAATACTGACCATAAGAATAATCGAAAGTATGTGAATGGAACACAGGGAGACAATTATCTTACCTCGGAAGATATTAATAATGACGGATTCAGGACGACAGAACGTTTTTTCAGAGTGGAGGTCGATTTCAGTGACCCGAATTTAAATGGTTTTCTGGATACGGCGAAGACAAACAGCATTAATCAACCGAATGCCGGCTGGTTCTTTGTCCGTATTCCACTCAATGTGCCTAATGATACTATTTATGAAAAAGTAAATGACCCGCGCTGGGACAATATTAAATTTCTCCGTATGCTTTGGAGAGATTTTGGGTCTCTTGACAACATGAAACATGTCGATTCGCTCGAGTTTACCGACATAAGATTTACCGGCAACCAGTGGCAGCAGGTACAAACCGGTGATTCCGGTGAAGTGAAGATAGAGGTCTCGGTACTGAATACCATTGATGATAAGGGGTACTATTCCCGGCCTTATGGTATTGACTCCCTGGATCGCGAAGAAAAACTTAAAAAAGATTATTCATTACGGCTGAATTATAAGAACCTGAAAGGTGATGAAGAGGCGCTTATAGAGCGGCATATACTGTCGTATCAAAAGATCAATCTTACCTCATATAATGAGATTCAAATGTATATAAAGGAGTTGGATGCCAGGATTAAGGCGCCTGATGCATCGGGAGCGTTAATTGATATGACCAATGATCTTTCCGTGATCGGGAATAAAGAGAATTTTATCGAATTTGTTTTTCGTTTTGGAAATAGTGACTCCAGCTATTATGAATACCGGAATGCGAACCTGGACAATCACTGGCGCGTGGGCAAGGGATTGCGAATCGATTTAAAACAACTTGCCGAACTGAAGCAGGCTTATCATGAGGCGCATGGCGATCAGTTGGATTCCATCAATCTTATTGACACATTGGAAGGTGGGGGCAGGTATCAGATATATTCCAGAACCGGTAATCTTCCCACTTTTTCTGATATACGATGGATGGCGTTTGGCGTGGTCCGCCATCCGAATGCCGTCGGTATGGGGTATGGTGAGATCTGGGTTAACGGTCTCCGTGTTCAGGGTATTAAACCGATTGATGGATGGGCATTCAGGGCAAACCTGAATACCCAGTGGGCGGATTTTATGGATTTTTCTGCAAACCTCAGTTATGACGATGCTGATTTCAGGCAGATGTCCGAAGAACCGATGCTTACAAAAGGTGCGAAGTTGTCTGCCGGATTGAATGCGCAATGGACCGTCAGTAAATTCCTTCCTGATAAGTGGGGTGTTAATGTCCCGTTCGGTACCGGCGTCTCCGCCACACTCTCCCGTCCCAAACAGCGCCCCGGCACCGACATTTTGCTGACTGAAGGAGATGATAAAGCTGATGGATTGAGCGAGATGGGGAAAGATTTCGCTGACCTGATCTTTAATTCTAATTTCTCCAAAGATGAAACGGATGCGGAACATTACGAGACAAATAAAATTATTAAATCATGGTACACCAGTTACAGCAAAACGGTCTATTCCGATAATCCGATTGTTAATTTTACTGCGGATCGTATTACAACGAATTACAGTTATTCACGTGACAGTACTACCCAGTCTGAAGGGCTGCTTCCACAGGAACATAAAGACAGCCTGGAAAGGGCAAAAATCGGTGATGATCATATTGATGTAAAATCAAATCGTAACCATTCCGGAAGTATAAAATATGATCTGTCGCCGCGCAAACCGCCTAAGTGGACATCATGGACGCCTTTTAAAAAGGCAAAAGCAAAGCGCTTTCCGCGCTATATAAAAAATTATGAGTTTAAACTGCTGCCGAATAGAATCAATTTTGATCTGCTCGACGGTTCCTATACCCGGTCGTATTCCTACCGCTCACTTGAGGATATCAAGACCGAAAGTTCGGTAGAACGGACCGTGGAAAATCTCGGGTTGACCCATGGGATGCAGTTCTCCTACTCGCCGATTGCCCCTTTGATTCAGACCGATTTTGATATATCGGTAAACCGTAATTTTGATGATGCGCTTTCGAAATGGGGACTGTGGGGTACCGGCAATTTTATCAAGGACAGGGTGTTTCAGTTGGATCCAGTATGGAAGAAATACTGGATAACGTTTGCAGAGAAATCCAGGAGTCAGAATGCTTCTCTGCGAGTTGATCCGCAGTTTTTTGACTGGTTAACCCATACCGTGGATTATCGTACACGCTATAATCAAACACCCAGAACCTACAAGAATGATCCAAACTACCTTAGTGCCCAGACACATAGCGAGTTTGGATTCAGCAGTAATTTCAGGATTCGTTCTTTATTTTCATCCATAAGCGAACGTACGGAAAAGATAAAAGGTCTGAGCAGTGTATTCGGGACAATGGAGAAAGGACTCGATAAGGTCAGTTTAACCTCAGTAACCTTCAGTTATAGCGCGTCTTCCGACCTCAATAATGATTATATAAGTACGGATTATTTAGCGAGTCAGGATATATGGTTCTACGATTTTTTCAAGTACCAGATGGGGGTAAGGGGCCGAAATTTCCGTGATATAATTACCGGAAATATGGATGATGGCAGTACTTTTGGTGGTGTGCGGTTCAGGAAAAACCTGGGGCATAATATTGAGTTATATAAAAATGACAAGCGGACAGCGAACCAGAATTATTCAATAGGCACCTCAATGCGGCTGCCGAAACCGCTTGATATTTCCTTTAAACCGATCAGCCTCGGTTGGAGCAGGGACTACTCGGTTATTCCGAATATACTGATTATGGACAGTACGATAACCTTTCCTGATTTGCGGGTCGGCGCCAGTTCCAATGTCCTTGAGCGTATACCGGTTATAAAACAGAACCTGAAGAATATGGGATTACGATCATCGTACAAGTTGACAAAGACGACAAAAAAGAGTTATTCGAATCCCGGTGTTGAAGGCTCGCTTATACGGAGCGATATAACCAGACGCCATGCCTGGGAACCGCTGGTAAGCGTTGATGGCCTGTTGAAGAAAAAACCGGTCAACATGAACTATGCTTTCCGGTTTTCATTTGATTCAACGGTCATACTTGAGGGAGATTCTGCAATTGAAGGTGGTACTAAGACAAAGAATTACGGCAATACCTGGAATGTGAAATACACCATAACCGGGAAAAAAGACCGTGAATTGAAGATGTTTAACCGATGGACCGTTCCGATTAAAGGTGAGACGGTCATGAGTCTTGATGTGACCCATAAGAAAACGGAAAGATCATACCAGCGACCGCCTGACAACGCGGATGCAATATCAAGTATGGAAGATGCAATAGAAGAAGATTGGAGTTTTTTATTGCATCCAAAGATAACCTATGATTTTACAGATAATATAGACGGCCTGCTGGAATATATATTTGAAAGAACGTATACTCAGATAGATAAAACAAAGCGGACCAATAATACGGCGGCCCTGACAATAACCATATACTTTAAATAGCCATACCTTTAATGAAAAAAATAATTCTTTTTAATGCCACAGCAACAGAGAAGCGGGTTGCCCTTCTTGAAGAGGGAAAGGTCGTTGAGCTTGTTGTTGAGCGTCCCGATCAGTACAGAATTCTCGGTAATATCTATCGCGGCAGGGTCACTTCAATTCTCCCCGGTATCCAATCGGCTTTTGTAGATATTGGCCTGGAAAAATCAGCATTTCTTCACGCTTCCGATGTTGATCCCTCACTTCTTTTAGAAAAGGATGACGATCGTATTGAGCGGTATACCGACCGTGGCGGCAGATCTAAACGAAGACAGGTGGTACGGGTGCCTATTGAGGAAGTGATAAATAAAGGGCAGGATATCCTTGTCCAGGTATCAAAGGAATCAATCGGCAATAAGAGTCCGAAGGTTACCACACAAATCAGCCTGGCAGGGCGATTTCTGGTCCTGGTACCGGATTCGGACTTTATCGGTGTTTCCAAAAAAACGGATGATATACAAGCGCGGAGGAAATTGAAGAAACTTGTCTCACAATACAAACCACAGGGTGTGGGTTTTATTGTCAGAACCATTGGCCTGAAAGTTTCTGTGGATGAGCTTATACGTGAGATGAAGACGCTGGTTGAACAGTGGCGCAACGCGCAGAAACTGGCTCTCAAAGGGCACGGCCCAACGCTGGTGCATGAAGAGCATGGTATTACAACACAGGTTATCCGGGATCTTTTTTCTGAAGATATCGCCGAGGTTCATGTGGATCAGAAGGATGATTTAAATGAAATAGTAGCCTATCTGCGAGCAGTATCTCCAACACTCTGCAAGCGGGTGACTTTTTATAAAAGTGATACCCCGCTTTTTGACAAGTTCCAGATTGAAAAGGACCTTGAGCGCTCGCTCAAACGCAAGGTGTGGATTAAAAACGGCGGGTATCTCTATTTTGATCATGCAGAGGCACTTCTTGCGATTGATGTGAATACCGGCCGTAATATAGGTAAAAAGGACCTTGAAGAAACAATCTTTCAGACAAATCTGGCAGCGGCCCATGAAATATGCCGTCAGTTTCGCCTGCGCGATATCGGTGGATTGATCGTTGTTGATTTTATTGATATGCGTAATCTGAACAATCGTAAACGGATCGAAAATGAAATGTATAAACTGATTGCTAAGGATTCTACTGTAGCGTCCTGCACACGGTTGTCAAAATTCGGTCTCATGGAGATAACCAGGAAACGGGTCAGGCCTGAGTTACAGCAACTTTTTACCAATATATGCCATGCATGCAATGGATTGGGAAGAGTGTTTTCTCCAGCCACAGTCACCGCCCGTATCGATCGCTGGTTAAAACGTGCAGTATCAGCCGGCATTGCGAAGGAGTTGACCATTACCATATCACCGTCAATAGCTACCTATATTCAGAAGGAAAACAGTAAACTGGTGATGGAACTGGAAAAAGCTCATGGCTTCTCTTTAGAGATCATTGTTGATGAAACGCTGGATCAGGATGAATTCGAGATTTTTCGGAAGGGTGATTCGGAGCCGATTACTGAGAAATATGTATAATATCTGATGAAACATGTGGTGTCGGGGCGTACCAAGGTAAGTCCCGACACCACCAGGTTCGCCCCGACAGTTTTAAATTAAATTTTATTATAAAACCAGAATATAAACACAACTAAAGCCACAATAGGTTTTT
>JAUVGS010000374.1 GCA_030593665.1 Chitinivibrionales bacterium
ATGCCGGTACAGACGGCGGCGGAGCATATAGAAGCATGAACAAAGGACTGAACTGGGTAAATATAAGCGCAAGTTCAAGTCCTGATAAGATCGGTCAGAACTGGATCGATCCATATGTCAATGATATTGCCATTGATCCTGACGACACCAACTGCATTTATGCGGCTGCCGGATATCTTGGAAGGGGAAACCTGTATCGGAGCAATAACCGGGGGGAGACCTGGGACAATGATAACGTGGAACAGTGGTACGGTCTGATACCCGGTCTTAACGCGGCGGTTCTCACCGTAGAGGCAGATGATGCAACTTCTGATTATGTATGGATAGGAACATATGGAAAAGGGGCATGGCGGTCTGAAGACGGAGTAAATTTTTTGCCTGGAGGGGATGTGACCATTCCCACAGCCGATCCAGGCAATACTGGTAATGGCATGATGTCCACTCCGACCCTGGGCCTTTCAGCCAAAACAGAGATTTGGATGGTGACATACAAACCTACGATTATAGCTGCTACTGCAACCGAGCCAGAGGCTGGCGAGAATACCGGTACTGGAATTATGGGCCCTATAGCTACCGATAATGATAACACTCCAACTGATTCATGGGCGGTGACATACAATGACCAAACCGAAGAATGGACGATTACAGGCAAATATTTTGGTACAATGAATGAACCAGCTTTAACCGGTCAAGAATACATTTCCGATAATTCTGAAGTTACGTTTGAAATAACAACATTGGGAATAGAATTTCAGACAGGCGACACCTTTACGTTTGATACCGTTGCATCTGTTATTATCAAGACCTGGGATGTTTCCGGATTAATGCCAGGCGGACATACCCAGGCAATAACAAATTGTTCATACACTTCAAACAATGAAGAGGTGAGCTTTCTGATTACCGAGGGCACAATCAATTTTGAAAACGGAGATAACTTTACCTTTACTACTTACGAAAGCGGTCTTGGGAATGGGGCTGTTGTGACGGACATTGTTCGAAAGCCCAATACGCACGAAGATTTGGCGGTTCTTTACGCAGGGACAGTCTCCGGTGTTTATAAAAGCACAAATGGAGGTAAAACATGGATCGAACCCTTCAACTTTGCCGGAGATAATATTACATGTCTTGTTCATCATCCAACGGATACAGCGAAGATATACGCCGGAACAAAGAGTTCAGGCGTATACTATACAGACAATGAGGGTGGGAGCTGGACATCAGCGAACATTGGTCTTGCTATGGCATCAAAGCCCATATTTACAGGCCCCGGAACTGCCAAAGGGTCAATGAGTTCGGTTAATATAAGCGATACGACAAAGACCGAGGAATGGATCGTTGAGTGTAGTGCAATTGGTGGAGGCACCTTCAGTGTTTCAGGGAGCCTGTCAGACCCGCAGGAAAATAGCGATATCGCCAATGAAACCCCCTATACATCCAACGGCGGCGAAGTCTCCTTTACTATTACGCCGGGCATAGTCGACTTTGAAATCGGGGACAAATTTGTTTTTAATACATTGTCTGGCAGCATACATGTCACAGATATTGTTATACCTCCAACCAAAACAGACAATATATACGTGACTACCTATTATGAAAATCCTGATGTTTACCATGCTACAGGTAATGTTTTCATAAGCGCTGGAGCAGATGCCGGCGATATCTCATGGACAGTGGCTGACGCCGAGGACAAAACTTTGCCGCAATACGAACCCCCTGAAGATACAAGCCTGTGCGCACAACACGCTCTGGCAGCCGATCCAGCGACAGGCAGCGCTCTTTATGTTGGCGGAGAGGGAATCAATATGTATCATAGCGCAGACAGCGGCGCACAGTGGTCCATAAGAAAAAATGGGATGACTAACAGGATTATGGCCAGGATGCCGGTTCTTTTTACAGATGATTGCAGTTTGAATATCTATCCTGACAGTCTGATAGTGCCGGTCAATTTCAAGATTTATATCCAGGATAAAAACGGCAATCCGCCTATAGTCGGCTCTACATTTGAGATATGGACATTAGAAGATGGCAAAAGAAAGGAGAAATTATATTCTAGGGTTTATGCAGATACCGTTGTAAATAATGGCACTTACTCGGATCCGGGCAACACCGCAACCGATAATCCGATTCTTTTCAGTTATAGTGGATGCTTGCCCATTGAGTTTTTCTTCACTCCAACATGTGATGACGAAGCGCCCGGGTGCAGCGGTGGCGAACAGTCAATATTTTGGCCTTGATAAGGCTGTGTTTTTTTAATCATTTTTAGTGTTATTAAAACTTTTCAACCTGTGCGGTTAGGATTGAGGTTTAAATAGGTTTCCCATTTGGGAATATACTGCCTGTAGGAGTGGTTTTAACCCCGACCATATATGTGTAAATTTACATTTGTTACAGTGCAGTGCATTTGACTTTGTACTATATTTGCACCTCTATGTCTTTGTTATTAATTAGTAAAATTCAATTAAAGTATCGTAAAATAGCATGAAGTCATATGAACTGCTCTATAGTGAACTGCATCAATAGGTCGCGGTTAAAACCGCTCCTACATTATTTCTGATTATAACAGATTTTGGAGAGATGACGATTGACAGTTAATGGCTAACCGCACAGGTCGCCAGTCTGCCCTGTGCTGATGTGGAAATCAATTCCATAAAACGCAGTAAATTAGATTTACCAGTACCATTAGGACCGATAATTACATTGAGATAACCATCTTACCTTTCGGAGAGAACAGAAATCCTCAATCCAATTGTGTGATTTTCATTCTTAATCTTCCCTTATCCTGATCCTCTCCCCTGAGGAAGAGGGGAATAAACGGTGTGAAAGCACAATACGCCTGTCATGATCTCTTTCTTGTTTTGTTTCCCTAATTGCCGGGCCGAGGCAGGCAGGCAAAAACCCATTTACACAGATCTTGGCTATCATTGCTACTGTAATGGGATTTGGACTGTTTCCTCCTGTGCCAGCCTGCGAACCTGCCCAACAAGATAAAAAGGTATTGAAAGCAATTTAAATTCAACCAACTGCCCTCCCAGCACCCTAATTGATTCCCGAACAACTGATGGCTTTGCATGGTTGATTCGAACAGATAAATCAACACCTTAGCCGAAGAGCTTTTTGCCTCTCGTACCCAGTAATACAATTCCGGTTTTTTATAATATTCATTTAAATAAAGAAGGTGCTGCCCCACAAACTG
>JAUVGS010000002.1 GCA_030593665.1 Chitinivibrionales bacterium
TGTTTTAGGGTAGTTAGGGTAAGTTTCTAATCCCGGTAACACTATGGTTTAATAGGTGTTACAGAATCCTGTTTTGATAAGTCGTAAACTCACGCTAGGGAATGTACAGGGCCTGCGCTATAGAATCGGATTAAGCGATACCGTCAAAGTCGATTATAATACCTCATCGTTTTACCTTATCTGGTCACCACTGGCAAATGCCGCGGTATATGAATTATACAAAAAGGCATCCGCCGATTCCTCCTGGCGTTTTATTAATACTGCCTCCGATACCGATGCCCTCGTGTCTACCACGGGAGAGTTTGCTGATGGCAAGCAGGTGAAATATCTTGCTCTTGGAAGAAACAGCAAGTCAATTTCACCCCTGGAAACAGCAATAATACTCACGGTAAGGGATGAGAGACAACCATATATTCATTATAATTCTTTTAAAAGTGGTTTTAACAACACCATGCCGGTGGCAGATACGGTCAGGATTACAGTGTCGAATTTCTATATTCCTGAACCGATGGATACGTTAAAAAGTCCTGCGGTTATTATAAAAGAAGCAAGTTATTATTCAGGAATAACCATGTATGGCGATTCAACCTATAAAGTTCCTGAGAACAACTGTTCATGGACATGGTCCACCAACCGTTCCGGGTATCTGGATGTTGTCGTTGAGGCCAATACAAACGGCGCCTATGATACGCTGAAAATCGATTTTTCACAGGTAACCGATATCGCCGGTAACACGGCGGATACCAGCTATGATGGCGGCTTCATAAATTACAGTACAAGAAATTAGAGGATTCTGTTCCGCCAGGTATTCTTACAAAAGGCGAAGATAGTTATTTTCGCCTTTTTTTTATGTGCTTTATGTGGGCTTCTTAAACGACAAGGTATTCAACCCGTATTCTGATTGCTGGTTTTAATTCAGGTATCATAGCAAAATTCCATAGATCATGAGTTCTGAATCAGTGGTATTAATTATATTGTTTGTTAAGAAGAAGATATCAAGAATCACTTACTATCAGGCACCGTATTATGAAAAAAGTAGCGCTGTTCGTCGATGTGCAGAATGTGTACTATACAGTCAGGCAGCAATATAACCGTCACTTTGATTACTCTATATTCCGGGATGTGGCAACTTCAGGGAGGAAATTGACAAAAGCAATTGCCTATGCCACCTGTAAGGGTGACAGGAAACAGACAAATTTCCAGAATATTCTGCGGGGAATCGGCTTTGAGGTTAAACTCAAAGAGTTTATTCAGAGGAGTGACGGCAGTGCAAAGGGTGATTGGGACGTGGGGATTGCACTGGACATTGTTGAACAGGCAAAAAATGTCGATATCATTGTTTTAGCATCGGGAGACGGCGATTTTACCCCGGTCATTGAGAAAGTAATTGACACCTGTAATGTTGCCGTAGAAGTATACGGAGTGCCTGGTCTAACAGCCATATCACTGATCAACTCCGCTTCCCGTTTTATTCCGATTGAAGGGGATTTGTGTATGCCAATTCCCAAATCATGGTAAAATATTTCAAGTAACTATGCAGGCGTATTACAAATACAAAGTTGTACCGACTGTTCAGGTATCATTTAACAAATCAGTTGAAGTAGTTGTATACTATTCCTATTCCTAATCTTAATCATAATCTTAATCATAATCATAAACCTAATCTTAATCGTATTCTTAATCTTAATCGTGTTCAATTTTTTTCCCCCTGCCCTGATTACACGCTCTAAAGTTTCCGTTACTCAATCAACAACAACATTCAATGGGAGTATGCACTGCATTGGATTGATGAGTTTGCCGTTTTTTACGACTTCATAGTGCAGGTGTGGGCCGGTGCTTCGACCGGTATTACCCATATATCCTATAAGTTCTCCCCGGTTAACGACCTGGCCTTCAACAACAGCCGGCTGTACAAGATGGGCATAACGGGTCCTGTATCCGCTGCTTTCGTGGGTAAGCGTAACAACATTGCCCAACTCCTGTTTCCTGCCGACAAAAGTAACGATACCTGCTGCGGTTGAGATTATGGGTGACCATTGAATATTTGCGATGTCGATCCCGTCATGAAACATAGAGATTCGAAAAAATGGATGAAACCGATAACCGAATCCGGAGGTAATTCTGCCGCGAGCCGGCCAGATAGAGGGACGTTGGGAATGAAGATCGTTCATCCGTTTCGTATGTTTATTCGTCTTGGAAAAGGTCACGCGTAAAAGATCGGCTTGGTTGATCAGGGAGATGATATCCTTTTCAATAGTTACCGCTTTTTTAATTTCAGGATCCTCAATAGATGCAATAAGAAGCTCCTCCGCACTTGGCGGTCCGCCAACACCAGCCTTCCTGACATCTTCGCTGATAGAATTCATGCCGTATTTTAAACGGACAGAGCTTTCGAAACTGACAAGCTTTTCTATATCGTTTTTATTCTTCTCGACCAGTTTCTTCAGAAACTGAACTTTTAACATAGTTTTGTGATTTATCTTTAACTGCTTCCTGAGACCGAAGTTAGCATAAGTATATCGTATTCCGAAACGGAGACCGTTAAACAGCCCCACACTGCTTATAATTCCAAGTAAAAGTATAAGTACCGGTATGAACGGTGGAATCTGTATAGAATAGTCTCTTTTTGAGTCAGACGAGACAAAAAGAAAGGTCCATCGGCCCGATTTCATTGAGGCATCCTGAATTTGAAATGATTGTTGTTAATTCCTTCACGGTATATGTACTCATTTTAATTATACCACATTCTTGAAGAAAAAAACAGGTGATCACATTTCCGAAAATTCGAAAGTTGCCTCTCACAAAGGGCGGGGGCGTGAAAAAAAGGTATTAAAAATTGATTTGGTGGCCGGTGTTATGGGGGACCATACAAGACATTTAATTTTGCCCCTATATCTAATCTTTAATACGCAACCCTCCGAATCCAGTCAAAAGGGATTGATATCAGACGAAAAATGGTAAGATTTTAGTAATTCATAGTTTACGTATTAAACAGAAAAAGTAAACCCTGGATGTTTTCTTAACGACCATTACAGTAAGAGTTTTTCCAGCCTTCCGGTATCTATTCGCAGCATGAGGAGAATGCGGATTATAAAGTACCTTTTAACTATTATTCTTGAATAATCAGGTATAGAATGGGGGACACATGAATAAAAAAAACACTCTCTGCATCATTATCCTATTCGTTTTACTACTATCCAGGCTTACTCATTCATCTACTATCGAAGTTTCCGGTGTTATTACATCAGACACCGTATGGGATGCTGATACGGTAAAAGTAACGGATACGGTGTATATACTTGACACAGTACAATTAACAATCACTCCCGGAACCCGTGTCGAATTCCAGGGCAATTTTTTTATTGATGTGCAGGGTACTATACAAGCTGAAGGGACGGAGCTGGATTCTATACTATTTACAATTCATGATACCACAGGTTTTGGGAATTCTTCTATAGGTAACGGGGGATGGGGCGGCATGCGTTTCGATTCCACTGATGCTGAGAATGATTCCTCAATATTTTCATACTGTCGAATAGAGTTTGTTAAATCTATTAGTTACTACCCCTATCGTAGTGGGTTTTTTATTCGTAATTTTTCCAAGGTTAGAATTGAACACTGCATGATTCAGAATAATGTAAGTTTCGATGGCCCTTCTCCAGCTATATTTTGTATACAGGCCGGCCCTTTTATAAAAGGAAATACGATAAGAGATAATCAATCTCTTTTTATTGGGATGGAGAGCGGCCAGGAAGGCGGCGGTATTGCATTATTTGATAGTAGTACCGCAATTATTATAAATAATGTAATAAAAGGTAATTATGCTGATGAAAATGGCGGTGGCATTTTTTGTGGCAGGTTTAATAGTTATGATACGCAAAATAAAGTGATAATAGAAGGTAATATCATTGACAGTAATTCCAGCGGCTGGCATGGCGGTGGAGGTGTCTGCTGTGAAGGAAGTGCCATAACTTTAGTAAATAATACCATTTCAAATAATACAACAAAATCCGGTGGTGGTGGAATTCGTTTTTCACAGTGTTCATGCACAGTTATAAATAATATGATATCGAGTAATATCGTCGGCAGCCGCGGTGGGGCAGGGATATATTTCGAATATTGTTCCGGCTCGATAATAAATAATTGTATAGCAGGAAATGGTGCTCCCTATGGTAAGGGTGGTGGTGTTTTAATTGAATCAGGGGATATACAGTTATTGAATAATACTATTACAAAGAATGAAGCAAGGGATGGGGGTGGGGTAAGTATTGGTTGTGATACCATTAATGTAGTTAATACTATACTGTGGGGCAACATAGCAGAGAACGGCCCTCAAATATGTATGTTTGCTACAAGTGAATTCGAATCCAATTTTACATTTTGTAATATACAGGGAGGCAGTGAGGAGATTTATTATAAAGACGGGTGCGAATTTAATGGAATATACAGCGATAATATTGATGCTGATCCGCAATTCATGCAGATCGGTTTACATCCCTGCGCCCTGAGCGATTTGTCACCGTGTATTAACAAAGGCAATCCGGATACTGCAGGCATGGCTCTGCCGGTCAGTGACCTGGCAGGTAAAGCAAGAGTATACAAAGATACAATTGATATCGGAGCGTATGAATACAATGGGGAAATAGGTATTCTAACCGATCAGAAATCTGTTTTTTCGCATGGAAACAATTTATCCATTACCCATACCAATAGGGGAATTGTATTTACCTGTCGAAACACCTTCACCGAAGGTACTGCTATTGCTATGTATGATTTGTCCGGCAGGCTGATGAAGCAATTGTCAATTGGTACCGGTACTCGCTCAGTAGTCTGGGATGGGTGTAATAATAATGGGAAAAAATGCGGGAATGGTTGCTATATAGTGCGATTGCAGAATGCAGAAAAAACTGTTGAAAAAAGTCTGGTTTTAGTTCAATAGATATCATCAAGGCAAAATCGGCTTAATACCTGAAAATTTCCCCGTTTTTACTTATTGCAAAGAGATGCCTGTCATTGAAAGCTTTAACAAAAGAAGCTATTTCCACCTCGACGCCATCCTTGTAGATACTTTCTTTCGTGACCGTGCCAAACATGTTGTTAGTAAAGTAGACTTCACCTTGGCGGGTGAGGACCCAGCCTGTCTTGCCGGTACACATTTTAATATCTGCTATTTTATCAATGGTGGTGATTTTTTCCGGTATCAGAAGTGAAACGGCGTTTGCATGGATGGCAGAGTACAGTGTGCTGTCTGAATCGAGCAGGTACAGGGTGTCTCCCATATCACCGGCAACTTCAATTTTCTGGTACATAGCGGGATAGACGTTTTCCCAGGTCCCGTTTTCCCCGAGTTTTCTATAGACGCCAAAGTAATAAAAAGATGTCCAGACAACATCGTTCTTATTGGTGCCGCCAATAGTTTTTCCGATCGACTGCTGCAGGCGTATCTCCTCAACCGTATCACAGAAAATGGATGCCGAGGCAAATGTCATAGTGGGGCTGACCGAGGAACTGAGCTGGTATACTTTCTTACCGATAGGGGAGACATGGTAATCGTATCGGTGATTTGCATAGCTGCCGCTGTATTTCTTATGTGTTGAAAAAGGATTGGCATCAATATCTACGGATAAGAGATTCCAGGCTTGAAAGCTGACAGGCCCGGTATTCCCCGTTGCCACATGAAAAGTGAAATAGACGAAATTATTAAAAACTTTGATATTCCTTAATCCTTGAAATGAATATAAATCATCTTTAAAAAACCTTTTCAAAACCTTGGCGCAAATCGGACTGTTTTCCCACGTCATACCACCGTCATGGGATCTTGTTACAGATCCGGTAAGATAACCGACACCTTCATGGACAGAATCTTTCCTTTCTGTAAGTTTAAACACCAGATCGGAATCATACGCA
Source organism: Chitinivibrionales bacterium (assembly GCA_030593665.1). Next base: position 5,908 of record JAUVGS010000002.1, read on the forward strand.
GCGAATGCCAGGAATTCGTCATCACAGGACATGAATTCCCATACATGTTTTTTCACATACACTGTCCAGGTATGGTAAATGGTGTCTCTGGTATCGGTAAGTCCGGCTGTAATGGTAAAAGGTCCGGCATTGGCATTAAAAATATTCTTATCAGCTTTCCAGATAAAGTGGTTATCGGACGGATTATAGGTATAGCCCTCTGGTACCCCTGTGAAGAATAGTGTTACCGGATACTCCTTATTATCCCCGGCTCCGCCAATTGATCCGGTATAGAATTCATCGATCATAACAGTATCGTTTTCAGGGAGGGGCAGGTAAAATGCCAGATTTGACGGCGAGTTATCTCCCGGATCAACCGGGGTATAGTATGCGCAATGATGCAGCAGAAAAATCATGGTAAAAAGAAGAAACAAATAGAAATGTTTTTTAATGAAAGAATGCACGCATATACCTCAAGTCTGGTGAGGTCTTTCGATGGATAAAAGCTGAAAAAAAATATTCCACCGGAATACGACCTGTATAGGAAATAATATATATAAAAAAGTGGGGAATTGTGTTAAATTACCACGATACTTCCAATACTCTTATATATTAATCAAATATATTAATCAAAAAAAAGCCGTTTTTGTGCGAATAATTGATGGTTTTTAAGAAACAGGCCGTTTGAAAGTCTCAGGCGGATCGCTTTTTAAAAGTGGAAATGGATGCTACGGCCATTGCAGAATTATAGGACACTACCCAATTGCCATTTTGACTGATTTTACTCATCCTCTATAAGTGGCTTCATTTCGTCCCTGTCAATCTTGACTGTTTTTATAAGAAATTCGTCTTTTGACAGAATTCCAGTTTTTGCAGTTAATATATCAAAAGACGTATCATCGGTTTTTATTTCCGGTTCTTTTTTTATTACGGTTTTATTTTTTTCTTTTAAGTTATTTTGTGAAAACATGTCGGTTTTTTCATCGGAATTTCCCTGTGATAGAAAATCGATCCTTTCTGCTATATCATCTTTAGTTATCATATCTGTTTTTCCAAATGGCCCATTTTTTGATGCAGTATCGGTTTTTACATTTGATTCATCTTTTTGTACAACAGCGGTTTTTTTAGGTAATTTCTCTTTTAATTTCACTTCAGTTTTTACTTTTGAATCTTCCTTTGCTATCACATCAGCTTTTCCTTTTGGCTCATACTTTGAAATGATGCCCATTTTCTTTGCACTTCTGACGCGTGATACAAGGAAATCTAAGATTTCTTTCTGGAATCCGGGGTAATCAAATAGGAGCTTTTCTATCCTGGCAATAGTATGGGGAGGTTTTTTACTCTTCTTTTCCTCTTCTTTGAGTTGAGACCGGATTTCTCTGAGGCCATCAATAACATCTTCTTCCGGAGCTTTTTTGAGAAGGTACTCAATTGCTCTGGTATTTTTTTTGCTAAGCAAAACGATATTTTCAAAGGGATTCTTTTTGTGTGCCATAAGATATTATCCTTTCTTTTAAATCCATCCTGAGTATAAAGTGAGATTTGAATACTAAAATATAATGCTTGCTAAAATATAATATCCAGTTTATTACGCCGGTATAAAAATTATTTTTATCTTTTTCCACGAGTGTATATAAATTCTTTAAAAGGGAGGAATTTATTGAAGAAATCCCAAACCTTAAAGTTTTTAATTATTTTATAAAGTTATTGACCTTTTTGTAATTATTTTCTAACGGGTAACTTCCTTTTAATTAATAAATTATAAGAGATAGGTATATTCTTTTTCAGGATTTTGTTATGGGGTATGGTAAATCAAAAAAAGTAATCGCAAATTGCCTGAAGTATGGCTCTAAAGGACTTATCCTCAAGGGATATCTCATCACTGAGTTACCTCCTGAAATTGGAGAACTGGTACATATTGAAAGACTTGATATTTCTCATAATCTACTCACTGAGCTGCCACCTGAAATCGGATGGTTACATAAACTTGAAGAGCTTGACATTTCACATAACAAACTTACCGAATTGCCTCCTGAGATCGGTCAGTTAGAGAATCTTACGAAGCTTATCGTTGACAGAAATCAGCTCGCTGAGTTACCCCTTGAAATCGGACAGTTTCAATATCTGACGGAGCTTACACTTGCTTATAATAAACTCACGGTATTGCCTCTTGAAATTGGACGGTTAAAAAATCTGACGACGTTTCATCTTTCTAACAATCAACTTAAGGAATTACCCTCTACAATAATAAAATTGAAGAGGCTTGAACGGTGTAACCTGTCTCACAATCAGCTCACCGCCTTGCCACCTGCAATCGGGCAGCTAAAGCGGTTGGAAGAACTCAACCTCACCGATAATAAGCTTACAGAACTGCCCTCTGATATCTGCCGGTTGAAAAAGCTGGTTGGGTTTTTTCTTTCTGAAAATCAGCTTTTGGAATTGAGCCGGGGAATAGGCAAATTAAAGAAACTCGAAGAGCTTGACCTTTCTTATAATAAACTTAATAAATTCCCCCTGGAAATGAAAAAATTACGCAAACTTGAAAGGCTTAACCTTTCTTATAATCAACTCAGCGGACTAACCTCCGAGATTAAACAATTCAAATATCTGACAGAACTAAAGCTCAGTGGTAACAAACTTATCGTATTTCCTCAGGCAATTGGAAAGCTTAAAGAAATGGAAGGGCTTGACATTTCGCACAATCGACTCACATGCGTACCTCCTGAAATAGGCCGGTTAAAGAAATTGACCGGTTGTGACTTGTCTAATAACCTTCTCATGGATCTACCGCCTGAATTCGAACAGTTAAAGAATCTAATAACGCTTCTTGTTTGCGAAAATAAGCTTAAAAATGTACCTCATGCAATTATGCAGCTTAAGAAACTGAAAAGTCTTGACCTTTCAAATAATCAACTCACCGAACTGCCTTCGGAAATCGGGCAATTGAAGAAACTTGAAGGGCTTGACCTTTCTAATAATCAACTCACGGGCGTACCTCCTGAAATAGTCGGATTAAAGGAATTGGAGGATCTTGACCTGTCTCGAAATAAACTCACCGGATTACTACCTTGTGAAATCGGAAAGTTGGAAAATCTGAAGAAGCTTCTCCTGAGTGCAAATTATATCACGAAATTGCCGGAAGAGCTTAAACAATTAAAAAAACTTATCTGGATTGACCTTTCCGGGAACCATATCCGGGAGTTATCTCCTGAACTCAAAGAGTTTTTAGATACGCTTGAGTTTTTTGATACGTAATTCCTCTAATTATTAGCAATTGTAGAAATTTTATAGTTTTTTCTATTCTCTACTTAAAAAAGAAGTATTATCGCAAAGCACACCTGAAAAAAAAATATTAAAATATAAATGTGATTTTAGCAAATTTTGTTATAAAATCAGGTGTTCCAGCGTTCCCCAACTCGTTCTCCAACAAAAATAATGTAATCTGGGTATGCAGTTGACTCCAGTAACCACACTATTATAGATTTTAATTTCTACACCTTTGTAAACAGTCATTTGGATGAGTCATTAAAAAAGACATACTATCGTTTGATTAATGAATTGCAGACACATACAGGTTGTAATATGATAGTTACTTGCTTGAAATATACCTGTGATTTCCAAAATACTCGTCTCACTTTTCCCCGAATAGTCATGGTCTGATTTTTCTCGTTTTTGTTTACATTCCCACATAGTCATAGTCCTTTGGAGAGGATTTTTGCCCTGTATGACATAACGATATTAAATTTTGTCGTTTTGAAGTACATATTTTATTGTCGCTGTTATGATACATCCGGCAAAGTAAAAAAGTTACAGTAACTCAGCGTTATGATGGAACCGGCAGAGTAATATCTGTAAGGTAAGGACACAGAAGGGACAGGACTTCAGCTTCATATTCCGATAGAATACTGAAAAATCTTCTTCCGATGAATAAAACTTCCGTGGTAACAGAATAAGACGTCCTCGTATGGATTCTCAAGATAATGCTGCGCCTTTAAAAATGATTTACGACCACATTGAAGTGGGATCAGGGGAAATCTTTTGACGGAAATGAGGGAAAGGACAGCTAGGGTTATTTGACCCCAATGCTATAACCTATTTATTTACAATGAGTTACAAGTATTCCATCAAGAACTTTCCTGAAATTGGGTACATTTCACCACGATTTTACCAAAGACATTCCAGATGCGATATTTCGTAAGGTGTTGAATTAAGTAGAGATACATCTTTTGGCACGGAATTTGTTACATTTAATACCGAAGTTGAAAATCAATTGGCCGGCCCAAGTCAAAAACAAATAAACGTATGAGGAGGTTGTTATGAAAAAGGGACTGATATTCGGTCTTGTCTGTGCACTCGCTGTAACCGTTGCAGCTCAAACCCAGAATAAGGGTGAATTTGATGAGCTGAAGAAGCAGATTCAGGAACAGGTAATGAAACAGCTCAATGATTTACCTCAGCAAGTCCAGAATCAACTGCAGGAAGCCAAACAAGCAGCAGAGGCTGCTCAGGAAATGATAAAGAAAATGCAGGGAGAGGGTAAAACGCCGGAAGAGGTAATACAGCACATGGAGCAAACACGGACGCAGGCACAGAAACAGCTTGAAATTGCAATTAAGAAAATGGAAAAGGTCTCTGAGCAGGTAAAGAAGCAGGTGCAACAGGCTGCTGATGATGTACAGAAGAAACTGCAGACCAAAGAAGGTGAGATTAATAAAATACAAAAGAATAAACCGTAAATCCAGTCCTTAGGATAGCACCGACGACTGGCGTGATAGAGGTGTGGAGAGAGGTTACTCTCTCCACACCCTTTTCAACGGAGAAAAAAAATGGAACATAATGTTTATATAATCACCGGCGGAACAGTACTTATCGGATTATTACTATGCCAGCTTGTATTGGCGGATGATCCGAATACGAAAAAAGAATCAGAGGGCACCAGGGAGAATCCCGTTGTTATAGAGGATATCTTTCAGGAGATTATGCTCACGATTCCTGCTGACGTTAAATCTGACCTTGAGTCTGCAAAAAAGGTACGGAATGGTACGGTCACTAAAGAAGGTACTGCGGAGCAGATTCAGAACAATGGTGTTGCTGATCATATTCAGAACGATCAGCGTTTCAGGGAGCTGCCTGAACAGGTACGGCAGCAGGTTGAGAAGACAATTGTGGAGATAGATAAAACCCGTGAGGAGCGGGAGTTGCAGTTCAAAGAGATGAAAAAGAAGAAAGGGAATCAATAACTACTGAAAAATCGTTAGTCGGTGCTGTTTTTTTCATGTAGAACAATAATTAAAATGAAAGGACTGGAGTTATGTTAAAGCATATTTTATTGATATCATGTATTCTGTTCTTCATACACCTCCATGTATCCGCTGATACGACTTTCATCAGTACAAGACTCGGTTATAAATCATACCTGCCTGATAACTGGATCTGCGAATCGACCGATTCGGCTCAGGATTATTTCTACGATACAACCGGCGCCTGTGGCGCACTGCTTTCAATTGTGCGGTATCCGATGGACATCGATATGTATCCAAATTCCGAAGAGTGGACTATCTCGCATTATATAGCCTACACAATGTATATGGATTATTATCCCTTTGGCACCGTTCTTTTTGCTGACTCCTCGGCAACTGAAAAACAGGGGGATCTGCGGGCTACGGAGATTTACCTGCGGTTCTATACTGATGATACCCTGGGTTATGCCTGGGATGAATATATCAGGTATACTGCTACCAAAAATTATGGCTATGAATTATATGCCATCGGTGATACGAATGACATGTCTCAGAATATCGGTTTATATGGAGCGATATTGAAATTTATTGAGATCAATGAGAATTTCACCTCGATAATTGTTCACCATACACCGCCAAAGAAAAATCTGCTTGCTGTCAAGAATATGTACCGGCTGTCAAACCTTTCGCAGGCTATTTATAATGTTCAGGGGAGAAGAATATCGGTACATGTGTTGCAAGATAGAAATATGTCTCATGGTTTATACATTTACAATAAGCAAAAGTTGATTGCGATACCCTCGGGGAAATAGAAAGCGGCGTAAACGTGCAGGCAGGATTCCGGAATGGATTCCGGGATCCTGTTTATTATTATTATCTCACCGGTATTTTTTTCCCACTCCAGTCTCTCTTGTTGTGCGTATTGGCCGATTTTACCATAATCCATTGCTATACATTTAACTGAATTATATAATAAAGTGGCAGATCTTAAATAACTTAAGTAACAATAAATTATAATTTAGTGTAACTTGTTGATAATGCTTAAAAAAAGAATAGTTATCATGATTTTCTTATGCATAGGTGTAGTGACATTTTACATCCATGCAGAAACCGCTTCTCAGGTTTACGACACTGATATTTCCAAAGGATTAGACGCTCTAAAACAAAATGAAAATGATTCCGCACTGTTCTATTTCTGGCAGGCTTCACAGAAAGGCATGTCAAAGGACAGCCTTTATTATTTCCTTGCAGAATTGTACATCAACAGAGGGATATACGATACGGCGCTGGCGTTGAATTATGCCATTAAAGCTGAAAAAGAGAATGATCTCAAACGGGGCGCACTGAAACAGCGTTATGGAATATTCTCTGTATTGAGAATGACAAATCGGGCTGATGAGACTCTGGACTCGCTGTGGTTCAATAAAGGCAAAACTGCAAAGGATTTCCTTCCGGGGGTATATATCTATTCTTCAACCGGGTATAACAGCGACTATGAATGGAATAAGCTAAAATATCCCTGGCATACAAAAGAGATACAGCCGACAGGAAATACCATTGCCGGATATAACCATGACCTACGGCTGAGAGCAACCTGGCGAATTCCGGTTAAACGGACAAAGTCCTTTTTCTTTGCCGGTGAAGGAAGCCTCGGTAAACCATACCGCGCTGAATATGAAAAACTGGATGGCGATTCTGTTAGCTATGCAGGAGGCATTACCGGTGGTTTCAACGGTTTATTCGATTATCTTCAGGTAAGCTATACATGGGAACGAAAAAAAAGTTATCTCAATAAACGCAGTTCGGCCAATAGTATTAACATTCTTTTTACAAACTTTACCGATCGTAATTTCTATTTCATTAATGCGCTGTACGGTATTGAAGTCGGCAGGCAGTGGAAGATAGAGAACCAGTATGTCAATCTTCTGGGTACTATTACCGGAAGGCTCCATAAAAGCAATCAGATCAGTGTTCGTGCTTTGGCCATGCTCTTGATAATGGATGATGTACCGTTTAATGACTCGACATACCGGCGCGATATTGTTGATTTCGAAAAGGCGCTTGATACAACTTTTCCAGGTACGGTGTATATAACGACCATTCCTTCGGTTATCCAGGGAATCTATACCCATAACACAAAACAGTATATGCCGAATACCAGTATTACCCTGAGCCCGTCAGTAGCGTTTGAGCAGTCTCTACCCGCACGGTTCAGCATTACGGCGAATGTGCAATGGGCATTCGCCTATTATTTTAAAAAATATGCATGGAGTGATTTTAAACTGGATACGGTCAAAAATATGCCTTACCATGTTACAATTAATAAGGTTGATAACCAGTATTACTGGATAATGAAGATGTCCGACCTTAAATCGAAGATCACCGGGGATATATTTGACCATTTTACCCATGGGCCGATTGAACGGCATAGCAGGAGGCGGATTGACAATACTCTTTCACTGACGTTTTCCCTGCGACATATATTTAAAAGGGCGGGTACCCTTGAGGTTAATGGCGGGGTGGGGAAAACGTGGTCGACCCTTTCGGACGACCTACCCGTTTCGATTCAAGACTGGGACTGGCATACCGGTATGCAGTGGTATAAACATATAACCTGGGCGCGGGCAAACAGGCATGGGGTATACTAGATAATGATACAATTGCTCCGGATCGGCATAGTGTTTTATTGTGCATGCATGATGTTCGGGTGTCAATCATCCAATATAGAAAAGGGCGCTATATGTCTGAGCCTCGGTGATTATCCCATGGCCATTGAGTTTTTTGACCGGGAAGTTCGCGCGCAGCCTGATAATTATGACGCCCGTGTCGGGCTCGGCAAGGCTTTCCTGCAAAAAGCAGTTGACAATAAGAGGGACACCGCATCCTGGAAACAGGCGCTTATTCATATTGAAGCGGCCCGTACGCTAAAACCGGATACCCTGACCGTGAAACTGCTTTCCCAGATATGGGCTGAATATTCTTTGCGGTTGTTCAGCACGGGCGATACGATACCGGCGCTGGAAGCGCTCTCTTCGGCGCTGCAATATGATCCTGAGAATGTGGAACTTATTAACCGGACCGGTATCCTCTATTTTTGGCTCGGATACGCAGAAAAGGCCATGGTACTGTTTCAGAAGGCAGTTGTCCAGGATACTCTTCATGCCAATTCATATTTCAACCTGGGTATGGTATACTGGTCAAACAATGCTACAGTGAAAGCACGTGATACCTGGTTACATGCCTTATCACTCGATTCTGAGGATGAGGATATTCTTTACTGGTTTGCCCGTGCGGAAAAAAAGATACGGGAGAATAAATGACTCCTCGGTTACCACAAGGCCTGCATCGTCCGATGCGCATCGGCAAAGGCGCATTTGCCTCCGTGTACCGGGTGCGTCAGGAGACCCTTGACAGGTGGGTGGCAGTAAAAATTATTACTGAGAGCGACCAGTTGAAGCGGGAGGCGATTCTCAGGGAAGGCAAAACCCAGGCAAAACTTGCTATGAAACATGTCCCGCAGATATATGACGCCTTTGAGTGGAAAAAGAAAATATATATCATAATGCAGTGGATACCCGGCGTGCCTCTGTCACTGATTCTGCCGCAGAATCCAGGCGATGAAGACCGTTTTGCGCTGGCTGATGCGCTGGTGCGAATCCTGGCTGATCTCCATGCACTGGGTTATGCGCACCGGGATTTGAAACCGGATAATATTATTATCTCACCTGATGAAGGTATGTATTTTGTTGATTTCGCATTTGCAAAGAATGTGCGCGATGGCCAGGTGTCCATGGAGGGAAAAGTAAAAGGAACGCCTGCGTATATGGCCCCTGAATTGTGGCGTGGGGAGAAAGATACCGATTATTTCCGTGCGGATATCTATTCTGCCGGACTTATTCTTAAGGAAATAATAAACCAGGGGAGATGGCAGCCGCTCATTGACAATCTGACCAGTGTGCATTCTGAACAGCGGCCGGCTTCAGGACAGGAACTCCTTGCGCAATGGGAAAACTACGCGGAGGTCAGTGCAAAACCCGACTGGCACAAACTTGCCAGCGACCTGTCCCGGGTGAGCATGGCAAAAAATCTTACGGCGGCCGCAAAAGAGCTGATTCAGGCGAAACGGTACGATGAAGCATACTGGCTGCTCGTTGAGAGCCTCGAGAACAATCCCGATAATGCTGAAACAATAGGGCTGATTTCCTCTGTGGGGCAGCAGCCGAAAAAATCGCTTAAGCGAAATACAATGCTGTATGCAGCAGCGGCGTGTATTCTGATTCTATTGGTACTCGTGGCTATATATTCTGAACGAAAAATCGTTACGCCTGATAACAGCTTGACTAACGGGCCGGCCACAAAGTATAAAGTCGCGTCACTGCCGGGACAGCCGAATGCATCGGTGCAGCGAAGCATCGCACAATCGTTGCCTTTTCTTACCGAACCGATCTCCCATGATGTACTGAACGGCAGGCTCTACCTTGTAAATTACCCGGAGCACGGCATGCTGGTGATAAATGGTGACAGGGCGGTCGCTCCAAAGAACCTTGCCCATGGTATCGCATTACCGGGCAGCCGCTATTCTCTCTCGTGGTTAAGAACAGACAGCACTATACTGTGGCGGGAACGCGTGACCCTGCTGCCGTTTCAAAAGAAGGTCATTAATATGCCGACACATACAACCTTTTAACGAAAGATACCACCGTGGCGAAAAGCATATTTCCCAAACTGGTACAATGTGATACCAAAGCAGAATTCAGTCTGTCCGGACGGATTGTTGCCATCGGTTCGGATGCGGCGTGTCATATCAGGCCTGCTGATAAGTCCCTGCCACCCCGGGCAGCCCATCTGCTCTTTACAAAGGGATCGTATTGCATTCAGGCACTTTCGTCGGAAGTGACCATCAACATTGATGGTAAACCGCTGCAGAATCAGCAGCAATTAACACATGGTTCGATGCTTACAATAGGGGAGAGCGGCTTTCAGTACCTGGAAACTGAAGATACCGCTGAGCTGCAACCTGATATACCGGATCAATCCGGTAACGAGCTCTTTCTCGATGAATTGATACCCATTGTGGTGTCGTTGCTGAAGAACCGGGAGGACAATGTTTTTAAAGATCTGGTGTTTTCAGTTTCCCGCCTGCTGCGCTCGGACGCCTCGCGATTAGTGCAGGAAGACCCGCTTTCAGGAGAGCGTAAAACCATTTCACGCTATCCCGGCGAAACCGGACTGGAGCGTTTTTCCAACCGTGCAATCGATTGGGCAAAAGAAAAATTACAGACTGTGCTGCTCCATGATGTTGACTGGAAAGATGCTGAGCAGTCACTGAATTCCCTTGACAAGAATCTGGTGTCGTCCGTATTGTGTGCCCCTTTACAGAGCGAAGGTACTACCTTCGGATACCTCTATCTCGATCGTCTCCGGAATAATGACCTTTTCACTGAAAAGGACAGGCAGCTCTGTGATATGCTGATTCCGCTTTTTTCCGAGATACTGAAAAATCACATTACCCGCGAGCGGCAGCGTGAAACAATCGAACGTCTGCAGAAGGAATGGATAAAACCGCAGGGAGGAATGATATTCGAGAGCAGAAAAATGCAAGAGACCATTCAGTTGACGGTGAAACTCGCGAAAACAGAGTCACCCATACTTATACTCGGGGAGACGGGAACCGGTAAGGAGTTGATTGCGCGTTTTGTCCATGAACAGTCGCAGCGTACTGAGAAACCGTTTAAAGCTATAAATTGCGGGGCGATCCCGGAGAATCTCATAGAATCGGAACTTTTCGGCCATGAAAAAGGAGCCTTTACCGGCGCGACAAATCGAAAGATCGGCCTCTTTGAAGCAGCCGAGGGAGGAACGCTGCTGCTCGATGAGATAGGTGAATTACCGTTGCAGCTCCAGGTGAAATTGCTGCGGGTGCTCCAGGAGGGCGAAATTATTCGTGTCGGCGGCAATGAGACCATACCGATAAATGTACGGATTGTGGCGGCGACCAATAAAAACCTCGAAAAGGAGATTGAGGAGAGGCGTTTCCGCCAGGATATTTATTTCAGATTGAACGTATTGGCCATTGAATTGCCACCGCTGCGTGACCGCGATCAGGATATTCTGCTTCTCGCGGAATATTTTGTGCATAAGTACTGCGAACAGTTTGGTATACTGCGCAAACGGCTTACTGCTGATGCGCGCAGTACATTGCTTATGCATACCTGGCCGGGAAATATCAGGGAATTGGAGAATGTTATTCAGAAAGCCTGCCTGCTTTCGGAAGAGAAGCGGATTGAAGAAAATGATATCATGCTGCTAAAACCTACCCTGCAGGATAGTACCAAAACACCGGCATACAAACCGGCAACTCTTAAAAACGTTCGTGCTGAAGCGGAGAGGGAAATTATTAAACTGACACTCGAAAAAACCGGCGGTAATGTATCGCAGACTGCAAAATTTATTGATATTGACCGCAAATGGCTGATAAAAAAGATGGAAGATCTACAAATTTCCGCTGATGAATTCAGACGATGAATAAAATACTAGGTTAGGGCTGAAGCCTGTCAGCCCTGTTGTACTAAAAGGAGTGAGTGCAATACGTTTATTGAAGGGATTAGATGGTGAATAGGAAATAAAATCCAATTGCTATCAGCAATCCTCCGGCAACTTTTTTAATAATATCCATTGATTTCCCCGCACCAAAGGCAAATTTACTAACGCTGAATCCCATGAGGATAGCCATCAGGGGGAGGGTATATCCTATTCCAAAGACTACCATGAGTGAGGTACTTTTCAGAAGGCTTCCCTCAATAGCAGCCATGCTCAGAATAAAAGGTAAAATAGGACTACAACAGGCGAGTGTACAGGCAAGAGTTGAACTGCCCAATGCGAAACCAAAGAGAATATCTCCAACCAGTCCGGTACCTTGTAGTTTTGTTGGTAGTTTAATTGAGGGGATTTTAACGGGAAATAAATCCAGGGTAATGAGGCCGAAAAATACCAGTACAATCCCGGCAAAGAATTTACCTGTAGTCTGAATATATTTACCTGCTGTTTGACCAAGAAATCCGATGAGTGATCCAATTAATGCCAGAGCGAGGAGAGTACCTATCATAAAACCAAGTGATGTGAACCAGATGTCCTTCTTGTTTTTATTGTCTTTTGTTCCGGAATAGGTTGCGATAGCACCTAATGCCGCTATATTACATCCATTGCCGACAGCACCGAATATTCCCAGTAGAAGCGTGCCGAAAAAGAGGGTGAAACTCCATTGTGGAGAGGTAAACATTTCATTGAGCCATTGCTGCATGCCGGGTCCTTATTGGTTTGACAAATGATACAAATTGAACATCACCGTTCATGCTTTGACAAGTTCAGCATGAAAGGTGAAATTTATTAAATGCTGCTCTTCCTGAGTGAGCCTG
>JAUVGS010000516.1 GCA_030593665.1 Chitinivibrionales bacterium
CAACGAGGAAATCGCGTCTTTTCAGAAGTGTGTATCAATATATTGTTCGTTCTATTATTACCATCACACGCATTTACCTGATGTATCATCCTCTCAAGTTTTTTGTTACTATCGGACTGCTCTGTTTGACCGCTTCATGGCTTATTGGGTTACGTTACCTTTACTTTTTTATTCTTGAGGGAGGCGGCGGACATATACAATCCCTCATTTTATTAGCAATCCTTGCGGGTATGGGATTTCAATGTATCATACTTGGATTATTAGCGGATATTGTTGCTGCAAACAGGCGGCTTGTTGAGCAGATACGCATGAAACAGTTGGAAAAAAGAAACGATAAATAGAAAATGCCGATATGGTTCCCCTGTGGTTCCCATATAATTAAAAAATAATGAATTATGGTAGTATTAGTTGATATTCTGCATCCTGCACATGTACATTTCTTTAGAAATACTATACGTATTTTAAAAGGGAATGGCCATACGGTCATTGTCACTGCACGTTCCAAGGAGATAAGCGTTGACCTGCTTCGTCAATACGCTATCACTCATACCGTTGTCAGCAATCAGAAAAATGGTGTTGGTTTAATCTTTGAAATGGTAGCGCGAACCGTGCGCCTGATAAAAATATGTATGCAATCCAAACCTGGTTTACTTATGGGTATAATGGGGCCTTCCATTGCTGTAGCCGGTTTTTTACTGAGAATACCTGCTTGGGTTTTTTATGACACGGAGAATGCCTGGATTACAAACTGGTTTGCTTATCCCCTGGCGCACCGGGTATTTACTCCTGAGTGCTATCAGGGTAATGCCGGTAGAAATCATATCCGTTATGCCGGTTACCATGAGCTTGCCTATTTGCACCCGAAACGTTTTACCCCAGACAGCTCTGTCCTGCAACGGTACGCTATTGATTTAGATACACCCTATTCCCTTGTCCGTTTTGTCAGTTGGCAGGCCAGCCACGATATTGGTGAAAAGGGGTTGCGCCTTGATGACAAGATGAAACTTATTACTACTATGGAACAGTATGGGAACGTATATATTACTTCGGAATCACCTCTTCCTGAGTCATTGCGATCAAAACATGTCCCGGTGGAGATTACCGAGATTCATCATCTTATTGCTTTCGCGAGATTAGTTGTGGGGGAGAGTGCTACAATGGCTTCAGAAGCGGCTGTTCTGGGGGTGCCGGCACTATTTATTTCTGATACGTTGCGAGGCTATACCATCGAGGAAGAGAAAAAATATGGCCTTGTGTATAACTATTCCCGTACGGATATTCCGAAAGCAATTGAAAAAATAGACCGGATATTACGGGATCCTGCGTCAAATAGAAAATACGCAGTGAAACGTAAAAAGCTTTTGGAAGACAAATGTGATGTCACGGACTATATCTATTCGACAATAACCTCATATTTCATGAAGGACATATAATGTGTGGGATAGCCGGAGCCCTGAATGATACGCGTGAATCGGTAATACAGGGCATGCTTAAACGAATTAATCATCGCGGCCCCGATGACAGCGGCTTTAAGATATTTAATAATGCAAGTATCGGTAATGTCCGACTCAGTATTATTGATATAGCCGGCGGGCATCAACCCATGTGTGGCCCGGAAGAACGACAGTGGCTGGTTTACAATGGGGAGATATATGGGTATAAGGAAATTCGCGAGCAATTACAAATAGACGGGTATCAGCTTAAAACGACCACGGATACAGAGGTGATACTTGCGCTGTATCAGAAATACGGGCTCGATGCTTTATCGAGGTTAAATGGTATGTTTTCATTCTGCCTTTACGATACTGATAATGAGGTCGTTATAATCGCCCGTGACCAGTTTGGTATAAAACCGCTGGTATACACAATCCTGAATAATTGCTTTTATTTCTCATCGGAAGTAAAGGCATTTTATGCAATACCGGAATGGAAACCCGAACCGGATTTAAATGCATGGCATGCCTTTATGAATATTCGTTTCCCCCCTTCGCCGCATACACTTTTTAAAGAGGTAAAAAAGGTACCACCCGGCTGCTATATCTGCTTATATAAAAATGCGATACCGGAGACTATTCCAACTGAACACACCCGCCTGGAAACATTTCAGTCAGGGGAGTGGCAGGCTG
>JAUVGS010000020.1 GCA_030593665.1 Chitinivibrionales bacterium
AATTGGATTTTGTTTGAAATACTCATTATACGCCGGTAAGTTTTCTATTAAATATCGTTTCCCAACGACTGATATCATACCAGCCTTTCTTCCTGTTTCCCGGGCATACAATTTGTACTGTATCAAACATGATTTCATGAATAGGTATTTCCAGGTTAGACGAAATTTTTTGCTTTTCTTCGAAGGTCATTTTTTTATAAAGCAGACTCACATGCGGGAAAAATGATTCAGTATGATTCCCGGTAATAGCTGTTTTGAATTTCTGGAATATCTGGATGAGGGAATCGTTTTCATCAAATGTGAGAAAGAGTGTTTTAAAGAAATCATCAGCACAGGAGATTTTTTGAATGGAAAGTTTTATTGGTATAACATCACGTAGAACTGATTCGGCCTCTTCAAGAAGAGTGTTTGTATCGTGGGTTATACCGGAAACAAGAGTAAGATGAGGGTTAAAAGGTATAGCACTATATTCATCACATACATAGTGAATCACACCGGATAAATATACCGCTTGATTTTTCTTTGGTGTCAGCCAGACAGCGAAAGGCTGTTTCTGTGCAGCTAGTGCATCGGACACGTACCACCACCGCAGCATGAGTTTGGCGTGGGACAGGTTGCAGCGCATGCAGGTTCACTTTTTGAACTCATACTGATTCCCGCGGCTGACATGAGTTTTGTGGTATTCTCTGATGAGCATTTCGGGCAGGGGAGTGGTTTGCCTGGGTCTGAGCTGACTAATTCTTCGAAAATGTTTTTGCAGTTGTTGCATTTGTATTCGTATAGGGGCATTAATTTCTCCTTACAAGTAATTCGATTTTATCCATACTTCTTTGGTATTACATGATAAAGAAAATAAAATATGGGGTGTAAATAATGATATGTGAACTATTTTCCTGATTCTATTTTTGACTGTTTTAGCTTTTTTAGTTCTTGAGATGGTTTGGAATTAATTATATATATATATGAAGCGAACAGGTAATTTGTCTTATTGTAAATAATAAAAAAGATATAAAGAAAATTTTAATATTTTAAAGAAACAAATCAAATCAACTTAACAAGGAGAGAATTGTGCGATATCTTATTGCATCAATATGTGTTGTGATACTGTTTACTGCCTGTGATGAAAGTACTACCGGGCCTTCTGTGATAACCGATGAAAGGCTTGTTGGTATATGGAACGGGGAGGAAGTCGGTGGCAGTAGCGGGTGGTCAGGAACTTTTACAGAAACGGCAATCACCTATGAAAGCCCAGAAGGAAATGAGAATTATTCAGGTACGTATACTATTTTTGATACGGATCCAAGAAGGATGGATTTGTTAATTACAGTCTGCGATTATCCTCAGTATATTGGTAAAACGGCTCACTCTATTTATAAAATAGTGGGTGATACCCTTGTTATGGCTGCAAATGAGCCGGGAAATGCGAGTATTCCGAGTACGTTCACTTCATCAGGGAACACCCGGTTATATAAATTGATAAAACAATAAACGAATAGAGAGGTTTTGATCGTATTCTTGATAGGGGAATATATTTTATTTGATTCATAGTGATAACTATATGCTTTTAAGCAGGTAGAAAATGGGTTTAATAACCGAGATAATCAAAACCTTCTTCGATATGGCGCCCTACCTTCTTCTGGGTCTGACTTTTGCCGGTATCCTGCATATCCTCTTTAGTAAAGAATTCGTGGCACGGCATCTTGGCGGTAATAAATTTTCTTCAATAATAAAGGCGGCGCTGCTTGGTGTCCCGCTGCCCCTCTGTTCCTGTGGTGTGGTTCCTACCGCCCTTTCGCTTCGAAAAAGTAATGCTTCAGACGGTGCGACCGTTTCTTTTCTTATATCTACTCCACAGACCGGTGTCGATTCTATTATTGCAACGTATGGTATGCTGGGGCCTGTCTTTGCGATTTTTCGCCCTGTTGCCGCGTTTATTATGGGTATTGCCGGCGGAGCAGTAACCAACCTGTTTGACAGACCCGGGGCGACTGAGAAATCATTACAAACCCAGGTAGCAGATTGTAAACTCTGTGTAGTACCGGGACCCCATTCGCACTCGGTTTTCGATAAAATCCGGGGTATGGCTAAATACGGCTATGGGGATTTCCTTGACGATATATCGAAACAACTTGTCGTCGGTGTGATCATCTCAGGTATGATCTCCTACTTTGTCCCGGATAGCTTTTTTACGCGATATGTCGGTAATCCCTTCCTTGAGATGCTGATTATGATTGTTGGCGGTATCCCGCTGTATATCTGTGCAACCGCATCTATCCCGATTGCGTTTGCCCTGATGCTCAAGGGGGTGTCACCCGGCGCAGCTTTTGTTTTTCTCGCAGTCGGCCCTGCGACAAACGCAGCAACAATTACCCTTATCGGGAATGTCATGGGAAAAAGAATCGTGGCAATTTATCTTGGTGTTATCTCATTTTTTGCGGTTATTGCAGGATTCATTTTTAATGCGGTAGTCGATACTTTCTATAACGGTGATCTGAATATTGAGCATATGTCCGGGCATGTCCACAATAAAGTTACCCCGGGTACTGTTTTCAGCATCATCTTCTTAATCATGCTCATCCTCTCATTATTTCGGAATTACTTCCCCAATGTATGGGTTCGGCGTGTATCTAAAAAGAAAACTGCTCCGCAAACAGGTATCCGGGAAAGGGTACAGACTTTTGATATTGAAGGCATGACCTGCAAAAATTGCGCTAAACATGCAACTGAAGATATCCGGAAGGTCAAAGGGGTTACCAGTGTGCTGGTAAACCTGAAAGGGAAATCCGCAACGGTGAGCGGGACGTTTAGCAATGATGATATAAAGGCGGCTATTCAGGGTGCAGGATATAAAATAAGATAATAGAGGTAATTGCAAAAGTAAGGACGTTTCATGAAACGTCCTTACAAAAAATTGAAAAAAGGCCATCGTTTGAAAGATTACTCTTATTTTCCGACTTTTGCAATTACCTCTATATTTTTTTATCTAAACCTTGATTTTTTTTGCATAACAGGGACAGTGGCAAAATAATCAAATAGTACTATTTCCTGCCTTAGCAATTTCGTGTCCGGATTAAATCATCGCCGTTCGGAACCTTCAAGCCGTTCCGGCCAAAAATAAGAATTGCCGACGTTCCAGTTGCATTGGTATTTGGCTGCGGCACCATCCGACTGGTTATTTAGTGACTGTCCGGAAACGTCATTTCCCCCTTGCGGAGGATTACACCGCTAAAAATATACCGGAATGACAGCAAATAGGTAGTTTTCGGACAGGCACTATTTCTACATTATGCATTATAATTCATTAAACGGGTTGCGTATTCTCGCCGTGGCGGAACAATTTTTGGATTGTTGATGGGTAGAATATTTCGTAATTGTTCAGGGTTGAAGGTTGAAATCCAAAATCCAAAATCAAAAATCTAATCCCTCGTCAATTGCCTGTATTTGATTCTCTTTGGAATCTCAGCAGCAGCCCCAAGTCGTTTTTTCTTATTCTCTTCATATTCAGTAAAATTACCATCAAACCAGACGGTCTTACTATCACCTTCAAATGCCAGAATGTGCGTTGCGATTCTGTCAAGAAACCAGCGATCATGGCTGATTATGACAGCACATCCTGCGAAGTTTTCAAGAGCTTCCTCAAGAGCACGAAGAGTATTTACATCAAGATCATTTGTCGGCTCATCGAGCAGAATAACATTACCCCCTTCCTTGAGCATACATGCCAGATGTACTCTGTTTCGTTCACCACCGGAAAGCAGCACCACATTCTTCTGCTGATCTGCGCCGGAAAAATTGAAGTGAGACACATAGGCGCGGGAGTTCACCTCGCGCGTACCCAGCATGATTGTATCCTGCCCTCCGGAAATAATTTCCCATATTGTCTTCTGGGGATCGAGGGATTCCCTGTTCTGGTCAACATAGGCAAGTTTAACAGATGAACCGATTTTAATGGCACCTTCATCAGGCTGTTCCAGACCTGTAATCATTTTGAAAAGTGTGGTCTTACCCGCACCGTTAGGACCAATCACACCGACAATACCTCCGGGAGGAAGCATAAATGAGAGATTTTCAAAAAGAAGTTTGTCATCATAGCCTTTCTTAACACTGTTCGCTTCAATAACAACATCACCAAGACGCGGGCCTGGCGGAATGAAAATTTCCAGTTCTTTAATTCGCTCACCGCTCTCCTGGTTAAGTAGCTTTTCATAGGAGCTGATACGGGCCTTTGATTTTGCGTGCTGTCCCCTGGGAGACATCCGGATCCATTCAAGCTCACGCTTAAGAGTGCGCTGCCGTGTTGATTCCTGTTTCCCTTCCTGTACCAATCGATTCTGTTTCTGCTCCAGCCACGATGAATAATTCCCTTTCCAGGGTATACCCTGACCTCGGTCAAGCTCAAGTATCCAACCTGCCACATTATCGAGAAAGTATCGATCATGGGTTACAGCGATAACAGTTCCCTCATAGCGCTGCAAATGATGTTCGAGCCATGCTACCGTTTCAGCATCAAGGTGGTTGGTCGGCTCATCAAGAAGAAGTATGTCGGGTTTTTTCAAAAGTAATCGACACAACGCAACCCGACGTTTCTCTCCACCGGAAATAACATTTACCGGAGTATCAGGAGGTGGGCAGCGCAGCGCATCCATAGCCATTTCAAGCCGTGAGTCAATATCCCATGCATCAAGAGCATCAAGTTTTTCCTGCACATTGCCCTGTCGCTCAATAAGTTTATTCATTTCATCATCAGACATGGATTCTGCGAATTTCTCATTGATCTCATCAAACTTTTTAAGCAGAGCGACTGTTTCCGCAACCCCCTCTTCGACAACTTCCTTTACCGTTTTAGTCTCTTCAAGGAGCGGTTCCTGTTCAAGGTAGCCGATTGTGTGTCCCGGAGAAAGGACTACTTCACCGATAATATCTTTATCAATGCCTGCGAGAATTTTCAGCAGGGTACTTTTTCCTGAGCCGTTAAGACCGAGGACACCAATTTTCGCTCCGTAAAAGTAGGAAAGATAGATATCCTTAAGAACGGTCTTCCGGCCATATACTTTACTTACTCCAACCATGGAGTATATGATTTTTTCCTGATCAAGAGACATAGTGATAATCCTTAGAAGTAAAAGGTTTCATCCGGGTGGATGTGGGTATCCATGATATTTAAAACAAGAAAATAGTTAAATGGAACGGTAATGAAATAAGATATAAAATAGAAAACAATTATTTTCGGGCCGCATCACGAAAGGCGTCCCAATGCGGTCCCCAAATGCAAAGATTATTGTCAGATCGGTAAAGATTTTCACCCTCCAGTATCGGATTTGTGCCCTATGGGTGGAGCCGGGGAAGACCATGGCCGGCATATCTCCCCAACACTCTTACCTGCAACAAACCCGGTAGAAAAAGCAATCTGAAGATTATAGCCACCGGTATCAGCATCCAAATCGACAATCTCACCTGCGAAATAGAGGCCTTCTACCTTTTTAGAGGCCATTGTTTGCGGATTAATCTCATTAAGAGCCACACCACCTGCTGTTATTACAGCTTCTTTGAAAGGGCGGTGTCCCTTAATATCAAATCGTAACTCCTTTAGCCACGCACGAAGCCGCTTACGTTCTTTTGCGTTTACCTGATGCCCCGGTTTATCAGCGGGAATAGCTGTCTGTTGAAGACACACCGGAATCATTTTTGACGGCAGCAGTGAAGTCAGAATGTTTTTCATTTCCTTTTTATTCTGCTGCTCAAGTTCCCGCAACAGCCTGGTGTCAGTTTTTTTATCGTCAAGGGCGGGTTTCAAATCGATAGTGATAAAAACATCCTTACCCGCAGTTTTCGCCTCAACAACGCGGCGACTTAAAGTCAGTATTATTGGACCGGAAAGGCCAAAATGGGTAAAGAGCATCTCACCAAACACCTTCGCTCTTTTCTTTCCATCGATCCACATACTTGCCGTTACATTCTTAAGGGACAACCCCTGAAGTTGCGATGCTTTGTCATCCCGGGTGACAAGTGGCACCAGTGATGGATGGATAGGAACAACGGTATGGCCAAGTGATTCTGCCAGAGCGTAACCATCGCCGGTAGAACCTGTTGCCGGATATGACGCGCCACCCATCGCTACAATTACTTTCTTTGCGGTAATTGCCTCTTTCGAATTATTAACCATGTCCGAGAGTGCAACACCGGCAACCCGATTTTCATCAACAAGAACGCTATCCACTTTTTTGCCGGTAATAATTCGCACACCGCTTTTTATTACCCATGTAACAAGTGCATCAGCAACAGCCGGTGCGCTTTCGTATTCAGGAAAGACTCTGTCTCCCCTTTCAACGACTGTTTTTATTCCAATAGTATTTAAAAAAGAAATCAGTTCCGGGTGAAAAAATTCTTTGTATACATTTTGAAGAAATCTGGGGTTTGGATGGATATGATTCATATGGGATGTCAAAGAGGACGCATTGGTAATATTACATCGTCCTTTACCGGTAATGCGGAGTTTCCGCGCGGCCATTTTCATCTTTTCAATAACCAGTACTGAAGCGCCGGATTTCACCGCGGTACCGGCAGCCATCAGCCCCGCCGGACCTCCACCAATTACAATAATATCCGAATTGTTCATGCCCGTTCCTTTAAAATGTATTCTGCAATCCTGATAGCATCCACAGCAGAACTTACAATCCCGCCGGCATACCCCGCACCTTCACCACAGGGATATAATCCCTTTACATTTACAGACATACCATCATCATTTCGTGTGATTCGAACGGGGCTCGAACTACGGGTTTCCGCAGCATACACAGTAATTTCATTAAAATTCAAACCATCAAACATACACAGCATTTTCGGCACGGTATAAACCAGTGTCTCCTTAACAAAGTCGGGCAGTAACCCTCTCACATCCGCAGGAACACTTCGTGTAAACGATCTTTTGCCGGGAAGTGTTGTCGAGGGTGTGTTGTTTAAAAAATCAGATAACCGCGAGGCCGGCAGAGAATAATCATTCCCACCCGCTTTAAATGCCTGCTGCTCTATCTTTTCCTGGAATTCAACGCCACCGTTTTTGTGAAAAGCCAGATCGCCCGGCGTTACCGGTACCAGAAACGCGGCATTCCCAAAAGGTTTGTTCCGAGCCGTATAGCTCATACCGTTGGTAGTCAGCATCCCCGCTGATGAGGCGCATGGTATAACAATTCCACCGGGACACATGCAGAAGGTATAGCAGGCACGGTTATAGTTCGAAATCTTTCTTGTCAATCGAAATGAGGCCGCTCCACGTTTGGGATGTTCACAGCATTTACTATACTGTGACCGGTTTATAACGTGTTGCGGCAACTCAATACGGATCCCGACAGCGAACGGTTTTATTTCAAGAGTCACCCCGGCCTCAGAAAGAAAACGGTAGACATCACGGGCGCTATGGCCGGTTGCGAATATGCAAGTTGAAACATCAATGGATTCTCCAGTTACAACCAATCCCTCAAGGCTGCCATTCTCAATGATAATATTTTCAACACGGGAATTAAATTGAAACTCTCCGCCCTGCTCAATAATTGTTTCGCGAAGTTTCGGGACAATTCTTGTGAGAGTATCACTGCCGACATGGGGCTCTGAATCAATGAGAATATCCTCAGAGGCTCCGCATTGTACCAGTGTTTCCAGAAAATGAGTAACCCGCGATCTGTTTTTGCTCCGTGATGTCAGTTTCCCATCAGAAAAGAGACCTGCCCCTCCCTCGCCGTAGAGAACATTACTTTCAGGATTTAGATATCCCTTTTTCCAGAAGGATTGCACCTGACTGCCACGCTCATCAACCGGGCTGCCCCGTTCAAACACCAGAGGTTTTGCGCCATGCTTCGCAAGGATTAATGCAGCCATGAGACCTGCAGGGCCGCTCCCTACAATGACCGGTCGCGGGCCTTTGCACTTCATTTTCCCTATCGTCTTTGCAAGCAACTCTTCCGGTTCGACTTTGCTGATTTGAGAAGATTGTGTAATCCGTACGCCTTCTGATAATTCAAATTCCGCAGTGGCTACATATTTGGGCTTATTCCGAGTATCAAGTGATCTGCGTGTTACTTTACAGTAAGAAATCTCGATGTGTTTACATCGGATTTTCTTTGCAATTGCAGGCGAAATATGCTTTTGGGTGTAATCAAGCGGCAGGGTTAGCTGATGGATCTGGTAGCGCATGAGTATTCGGGTTTACTTTGAGAAATAAATGAAAATTAGATCAGAGTAAATATAACTCATTGCCTCGAAAGATTATATTTTTGAAACTATGACACTTTCAGTTTCCACACTAATCAATATCATTCTCCTCGTGGCATCGGCTCTTATTGTATAGTGTTTCTTTTTTAAAGTATCTGGGGACTGAGATGATTTAGTGCTTTAAAAAAAAGGATTTAATTTATTAGCGAGCATTTATTAAAATACGGAATTATATTATCGTAAAGCGCTGTTATTAGTTTTTTCAAGCACCTTTGCTGGAAGTTGTGATCAGTGGCGGAAAAACGTTTCCTAATAGATACGGCGGACAGTCGCCTTTGGCACCTGTCGCTTAACTCAATGTAAAATATTCTATGTCCAATAAAACACAAAACAACCCATTGATAACAAAAGAACAATACGCCGAACTCCGCGAATATGACCTTCGTACACAATTTGACAGAGCGGCATTAGAGGCAAAGTATACCGATCCGTTTTCCGGGTATCCGGATACGATTACTCATCGAGCGGACGTTGTAATAGCCGGCGCAGGCCCGTCCGGACTGATGTATGGCCTGTATATGCAGAAACATGGCTTTGATGTGATTATAATCGAACCGCATGACATCGGCCATACTACCCGTGACTGGAATATCTCCGAAGAGGAATTCATGTGTCTTAAGTGTATCCTTGATCCGGATGAGTTGCGCACGTGTATTATCGGCCGCATTCCCAGTAAAGGCTATTTTAATTTTAACGAACTTTTTACCTATCGAAGCTCGGATGTGCTCAGTTGCATTATTGATCCAAAAGGCCTGCTTGAATTACTTGCAAAAAAGATTATTGAGTATCGCGGTAAAACTGCTGATGATATTTTTATTAAGTCGTCATATGACAATTTCAAGCTTAAGGATGATTCCGTATGTGTGATAACTTTAGATGGTCATGCTGTTGAGGCCAGACTTTTTCTTCACGGTATGGGATTTCCGGATGAGATTTTTTACACCGCCAATGCGGATAGGCCCGGACATGTTTATAATATTGTAGGAGTAAACGCGCAGGTAGGTAAAACGCCTTTGCCGCCCGGGGATGTATTAAGGACTTTGGAAGATGCCAACTATAGTTCGCGGCAGCAGCAGCTACTCTGGGAACTGTTTATGAGCGAGGAACCGGAGTCTGATCATGCAACTATCTATCTCTTTACCTTTGAAAAAGAACAGGCGAGTTTAGAAGCACTGATGCATACCTTTGAAGAGAAGGTGTATGATTATATTCAGACGGATATTAAAAAAGTGAATCATCTGCTGTATGGCCGGGCTCCCTCCCCTGATGCAATCAGCGATATTACGCGAAGTATTGCTCCACGTGCCTATTGTATCGGAGAGAATAACGGTATATCTCCTGTAACCGGTTGCGGATTTGGTGTGATAATAAAGACTTTGGATACCATTGGAACCAAACTGGTGAAACTTCTGAAGAAGGATACCGGGAAACAATCGGCACTGAGTAGCAGAAAACTGAATAGAATCAAACCATCAATTCGTCAGCTCTGTTCGTTTTCCTTAGAGCAGCTCTTTAAAGAATCTATGATGCGAAACCCGCAGGAATTACCCGATATGCCAAATAAGCATTGCGCATTGCTTTTCAGTATGTTCAATCTGATCAGGGATGAACAGGGCCGCAATAATATGCTGAAGAGTAGAATCTCGCCCCATTTTATCCTTGAGATGCTCTTACGGGCGCGGAAAGAAACCTCTATTTCATTTGTGGATTTCCTTAATCTTATCGCAAAGAATAATCGTGATCTGATTCCCCGGATTCACAATGTTGCCCGTAATTACAGAGAACTGATTTTTGCAGAGATCGGTGAGTTTTTTAAACATCTGGGGAATATGATACTATTCCGTAAAGGACATTTGAAAAAGAGTTACCGGCATATGAAAACGGTTCTTCTGGCAAATCCTTTTCAGTTTTACCGTGAATACCGGTATATTGTCAAGCAGGCGCGTATAAAAGAGAAAGAAGGAGATTAGTATGTATAAACGTTTTCTCGGTCTGTCACCCATGGAATGGGCAATTATGACACTTGGTGTTTCCGGGATAAGCTGCTATTACTTTTTATTCCCGTCAACCTGGTGGAAAATTCTGATAACCGGATATGGTATCGGCCTTACCTTTGAAACCAGTACTGATCCGCTCTTTGAGTATCATGCCCAACTGCGTGATAAGCATTGTATCGGAAAAACCGATATCAATTTCATATTTCCTGTCGGCTGGCTCGGTATCTACGGTTTTTCTGCGTATCTCGCAGAAACATTTCTTCCCTTTCATATCATGCTTAATTATGTCATTGGAGGAATACTTATCGGAAATATCTGTGAGTTTGCGTTTTACAAGGCTAAATGCTGGACCTATAACTATAATGCATCGTGGATTGGAACCTTCAAGCCTTTTTGGCCTAAAATAACAATCGCCGGTGTTCCTGTTATGGTGGTATTTGGCTACGGTACTATCGGACTGGTTATTTATGCCTTATGCCATATAATTCATTAAACGGGTCGCGTATTCTCGCCGTTGCGGATCAATTTTAAGATTGTGGATATGGGTAAATAGTACAAGTTGTAATCTACATTTTATACATAATACTCTAAAATATTTAACAAGATAGAGAATGAGTAAGAGTTATAGGGGAGTAATATTCAATTTTGTAAATAAAAGTTGAATGGATTGTTGATGGGTATTATATTTCGTAACCGTTCACGGCCCGAATGTAAAGGTAAGGATGTTTTAGTTGCTTTAAGTGAATAGAGTAAGTTTTTATTCTGTTTGCAGAGAATCTGGT
>JAUVGS010000474.1 GCA_030593665.1 Chitinivibrionales bacterium
GTATTAACTGGCGGGTAGCATATGGTGACAGTGCTGTGTGGCGGTCTCCTGATTATGATGATGCACACTGGGCGCTGCATCCGGGGATTGGATTATGGGTTAATGAAGGAAAGAGAGGTACGGGAATACGGTGGTATCGAAAAACAATTTTTTTCCCGGAGCCGCTCGATTCACTTGCGACCCTGGCACTTTACCAGATAGCGATCGTAAGCGCGAACGAGATTTTTTGGGATGGCAGGCTCATTGCCCGAAGTGGTGTAGTGGGAGGAGATAAAGAGCACGAACAGACCGGATTGTCAGGCCAGATATTTCCTGTGCAAAAATCCCTGACCACACCGGGAAAACACGTCATTGCGTTACGGGTTTCCAATTTTCATAGTTTTTCAGGGGTGATCGAAGCTCCGCTGCAAATGGGATATTTTGCGGCAATTCATGAAAATCTTTTCCGGGTTCTGGCGTTATCATTATTTCTTGCCGGTGTTTTCTTTTTCACCGCCCTTTTCCATTTTGCCATACTGTTGGGACATGGCAATAAATGGCCGTATGCTCTGTTCAGTGCTTTCTGTCTTTCCTGTGCGGTCCATATTTTTATCAGGGGACTGCTGCGGTATTTCCAGATAGATATTATCCATTATTACACACTTGCAGCAGTAAATGATATTCCCTGGTTTCTCATGCTTGTATTACTGCCGGTTTTTTTCCTTTTTGAATTCAACAGCCCGTATAAAAAGAGGCTGGCCTCACTTATCCTTATTGTCGGGTTGGCAGTAGTAGTATTTTCCCGATTGGCAACCTTTGGTATCGTTCCGGTTTCATGGCTTAATACCTTGGACAGTGCCAACCGCCTTAATGTGTATTTTACCATTATTGTTTCAATCGCTGTCGCTTCATGGGCCCTGTACCATCGAATGAGAGGCAGCCTGAGTGCCCTGACCGGTCTTCTAATCTTTCTTATAGGTGTTTATTTCAGTAATCGCGCTAATGTTGAAAATGGCTGGGCCATTGGATTTGCGGTACTCAATATTTTCCTGACGATATCACTTTCCAATCAGATGGCATATCAGAATCGTCTGCATCACGAGGCGGATTTACGGAGTGCACGGCTGGAACTGGAGCTGCTGAAAAAACATATTCAACCCCATTTTCTCCTGAATTCACTCAATTCAATTATCGCCTGGCTTGAAGAAGACCCTCCGGTTGCTTCCCGGTTGATAACATCGCTTGCAGACGAATTACGAATGATCCTTTCTTTCTCGGGTGAGAAATTGATACCGCTTTCCGAAGAAATAAAATTGTGCAAAGCCCACCTTAACGTCATGAGTTTACGGCAGGATAAAAAGTATACGATGACTGTTGAAGGGATTACCGGTATTGAGAAGCTGCCGCCTCTCGTTATCCATACGCTTATCGAGAACGGTTTAACCCATGGTTATCAAGAAAAAAATAGCGGCATTTTTAAATTTTCCTGCGTGCACGAAAAAAAGAAAGTGCGGTTAAAGCTTTTTAATGACAGTGCGTATGATAAGAATTCCGACAAAAAACAGGACGGTACCGGATTGCGATATGTAAAGACTCGCCTGGAAGAGGCGTTCCCTTCATTGTGGAAAATGTCAAGCGGCCAAGTTGCCGGCGGATGGGAAGTACTGATAGAATATCAAGGAGTCGTATCATGAATATCCTTATCGTTGAAGATGAGCGCGTTGCTGCCCGACGGCTTGAACGGATGGTAAAAGAGATACTTGGGGAAAACCTTGGTACAATTCATTGTATCGAAACATTGCGAAATTCCGAGACATTTATTACAAAGTATTCAATTGATGTCCTTTTCCTTGATTTAAACCTCAATGGGCAGGATGGTTTCGAGTTGTTAAAAAGTGCAGTATCCGAACCGTTCCAGACAATTGTGGTTTCCGCCAACACGGATCGCGCAATTGAAGCGTATGAATACGGTGTGCTTGATTTTGTTCCGAAACCATTTGATAAAAACAGATTAATAAAGGCATTTGAACGGCTGGAGCGTGCTGATGCTCAAGTAGATCATACGGCAAAGATGCTGGTAGTACGCAATCTGAGCCGCCTTCAGATAGTGCCGGTAGAACAGATACGGTATCTGCAGGGCGCGGGGGATTATTCAGAAATTCATTTATATGATGGTAGTTCAGTGCTGCATAATAAATCGCTGGAAGCTCTCATGAAGATTCTTCCGGATTCGTTTATAAGAATCCATAAATCATATATCACCGATTTGAATTATATTGCTAATCTCCGTATCTATGGAGGAGGAAAATATGAGTGTGCATTAAAAGATGGCACAATGTTACCGGTAAGCAGGACTCGTTATAAAGAATTAATCAATCATCTTGAACCAAAGTAACGCTCTGATTCGATCGCGATTTTTTCCGGTTAAAAACCATGTCGTATTAAAATGTACAAAAAACCACCCATCCGTGTTTTATACCGAATCAGAGTGCACCTTACAGAATGGTCATTGTTTTACCCTGCTTT
>JAUVGS010000259.1 GCA_030593665.1 Chitinivibrionales bacterium
TAACATTAGGTACGGGTAAAAAAGTTACTTTCAAAACCCTTGACGATCTTTCGGGCGCACTTGAAAAAACGTATAAAGCATATTCTAAATCCGTATCATTAAATAGCAGTGACCTGTATCTCGATGCACTTGCAAAAATAAAGGTTTCCCGTCCTGTTATTGAGAAAAAATCCGGCGCAGATGAAGCCAAAACAGCTTTCGCAGCATGCTCCCTGGTAACTGAAGCCGCACTCCTCCAACTGCACGCCCGATTTAATGATGCAAAGATTATCATGATAAATGATACAATAAAGATCGTTCAACGGGAATTAAACAAGGTTCATGAGACTATCAGTTACAGGGAACGCGGTAAAGCATCTCAGCTTAAAGCTGACCTTGATGCTGAAAAGGAAAAAGCTCGAAAATTGAGAGAAGAGGCCGACAAGAAATTTCAGGAATTGCAAAGCTCATTGATTCAGGTATCCAACGATGCCCGTGGTACTATTATTTCCATGTCCGATATTCTCTTCGAGGTTAATAAAGCGGATTTAACCCCTGATCTTAAAACAAGTCTCGCAAAAATAGCCGGTATTCTCCTGGTATTTAAATCATCAAATATTATTGTCGAAGGGCATACCGACAATCAGGGTTCCGCTGAATATAATCAGAAACTTTCTGAGAAACGCGCAGAGAATGTAATGAGCTTTCTCATTGAGCAAGGCGTCGGGGCAACCAGACTGACTTCCGTCGGGTATGGATTTACTAAACCAATTGCCGACAACGAAACCAAGGAAGGCAGACAGAAAAACCGGCGCGTTGATCTTATCATTCAGGAAAAGAAATCCTTCGAGGAATAGCTGTATTTTCTTATTTCAAGGCCCTTCATAAAACACAAAATGTCCGTGGATGCGTGAATACGTGAAGCACAAAACGAGATACGAGATACCTCACCCTTTAATATCAATTACTTTCGAATTCACACAAGATATTGAGTAGTTACCACAAGCACTCACTTAATAGATTATATATTTGCATAATATGCCTTTAATCGAACCATTAACCAATGACTTTTTTGCAGATGGTTTCAATCCAATGTGCTTAACCTGATCATTGCTTCCCAGGAAAAGATATGCTGTAGAACCTTTGCAGCGCTGTCTTAAAAAGCTGCCAAATTCCCTGTATAGTGTACTAACTTCTTCCTTACTGCCGAGACGGACTCCATAGGGAGGGTTGCAGGTTATCACCGTATGTTCCAGTTTCGGAATGTTTCTGAAATCTTGTGTCTGTAGGGTGATTCTTTCCCCGAATGGCAGCCATTTTAAATTCGATCGTGTAATCGATACCGCCTCTTTCGATATATCACTTCCGATGATCAATCCTTCCGGTAACGAACGGATCTGATCATCGGCTTTCATTTTTACTGATACCCACAGCTTCTTATTAAAATCGGGTAATGATTCGAAACCAAATTTCTTTCTGAGGTATCCGGCCGGGATTCTGCAATAATGCATAAGCGCTTCACCTAAAAGTGTCCCGGAACCGCACAGGGGATCATGAAAGGGCTGTCCGCCATCCCAGGTACTGAATTTGATTATAGCAGCCGCCAGCGTCTCCTGCATGGGTGCTTCTACTGATGCAATCCGGTATCCCCGCCGGTGCAATGACCCTCCCGATGTGTCAATGCTTATCACTGCTTTATCATTTTGAATATGCAGATTGATCCATACATCAGGAGTATCGGTATCCACATTTGGCCGGCTTCCATATTTGTCGCGGAAAAAATCAGCAATAGCATCTTTTAAACAAAGTGCAGCATATTTTGAATGTTTTATCGCACTATGAGACACGGTACTGAAAATAGCAAAGGTATTTTCAGGTTTGATTATGATGTCCCATTGCATTGTCTTTGCCGTTTTATAGAGATACTTTGTGCTGTGGCATTGAAATATTATAAGCGGCGCAAGAATCCTGGTACTCAGCCGCGACAGGTAATTAATTCTATATAATGCTTTTTGATCAGCATTTATATAACAACCGCGATATGACTGTCTGACTTTTTTCGCACCGAGTTCCTTTAATTCCTCAGCACCCATATCTTCCATGCTGCCGGCAACCTGTGCAAAATAGCTGTTCCATTTCTGGTATTCAAACATATGCCGAATAGTTTCCTTAATAGTGGTAAACTGTTCTCTCTGTCCAATATTCAGTAGTTTTGAAAATACGTGGTGTTGCTGTCGGTAGCATAGATAATGAATAAAAATCTTTGTGCCGCTATGGAAAACATTCGATTTTTTCGGAGAAAAAAGTGCTGTTTAGACCGTGAAAGGAAATCTATTCTTGATCGTTTTGCGTAAGGATGATCAGGTGAGTGCACGGCGACTTAAGTGTAGGAAAAAAAGGATTGGTTAACAGATTACTGTTTTATTTATTGATATAATCAATATATCTTAAGGGGAGATCATTTCCCTATCCGGGTTAAATGAGAAATAGCTGGTACAAAGGCTTTAGCCATGGGAGCGTCATATGAGTACGGTAAAACGCATATTTGTTGAAAAGAAAAAAGGATTTGATGTCAGTACACACCACCTGTTTACTGATTGTAAAGACTATCTCGGCATTACCGGCCTTGAGGCGGTGAGGATTTGTATACGGTATGACATCGAAGGAATAACCGACAGTGATTACCTTGCAGCACGCACTACCATTTTTTCGGAACCGCCGATCGACTGTGCTTATGATGAAACAATTGCTTTAGCTGACGATGAACATATGTTTTCGATAGAATATCTTCCCGGCCAGTATGATCAACGGGCAGACTCTGCCGCGCAATGCATCCAGATTATGACCCATGGACAGGCACCTATGATCAAAACCGCGCAGGTTATTATTCTTAAAGGACACTTGTCCGAAAACGATATCGTAACCGTGAAGAAGTATCTTATAAACCCGGTAGACTCGCATGAGGCATCGCTTCAAATCCCCGACACACTGCAGGAAGAGAATATTCCTCCGCCGGATGTTGAAACTCTTTTTGGTTTCAGAACCATGTCCGATGAAGAGGCAGAGCACCTGCGGAAAGACCTTGGCCTTGCCATGAGCCAGGATGACCTGCTGCATATCCGGCACTACTTTACCATTGAAGAAAACCGGGACCCGACCATCACCGAAATCCGGATGCTTGACACCTACTGGTCTGACCACTGCAGACACACGACGTTTTTCACCCGCATCAAAGAGGTAACGTTTGAGCCGCATCCGCTGACAGAACCGATAAAAGAGGCCTACAAAACATATCTGCAATCCCGCCGGTTTGTCTATGAAGACAGGGAGAAACCCGTATGCCTTATGGATATCGCAACCATGGGCATGAAAGACTTACGCAAACAGGGTAAACTGGATGATCTTGAGGAATCCGATGAAATCAACGCCTGCAGCATTGTGGTCGAAGCTGCGCTTGACAATGGGGTTAAAGAGGACTGGCTGGTCATGTTTAAAAATGAGACTCACAATCATCCGACGGAGATAGAGCCTTTCGGCGGCGCAGCGACCTGTCTGGGGGGTGCGATTAGAGATCCACTCTCCGGCCGTTCCTATGTTTATCATGCGATGCGGGTTACCGGATGCGGCGATCCCCGGAAAACACTGGAAGAAACGCTTCCCGGCAAACTGCCTCAGCGAAAAATTACGGTCGAGGCAGCGCATGGCTACAGTTCCTACGGGAACCAGATTGGACTTGCGACCGGGATTGTCTCTGAAATCTACGATGAAGGGTATCTTGCCAAGCGTATGGAGATTGGCGCGGTTGTTGGCGCCGCACCCAAAAAGAATGTGGTACGCGGCAAACCAAAAACCGGTGACGTTATCATTCTTGTGGGCGGTCGTACCGGAAGAGACGGCTGCGGTGGCGCCACCGGCTCATCAAAGGCGCATACGGAGGAATCCATTATTACCTGCGGTGCTGAAGTGCAGAAAGGAAATCCTCCTACTGAGCGGAAGATACAACGGCTGTTCCGGAATCCTACGGTGAGCCAGATGATTATTAAGTGTAACGATTTTGGCGCGGGCGGTGTATCTGTTGCTATTGGCGAACTTGCCGACGGTCTCCATATCGATCTTGCAAAGGTTCCGAAAAAGTATGAAGGGCTTGACGGAACAGAACTTGCCATCAGCGAATCGCAGGAACGCATGGCGGTGCTCGTTG
>JAUVGS010000089.1 GCA_030593665.1 Chitinivibrionales bacterium
CAGTTTGAGGAATTTCATCGATAAACAGTATCAGGTCTCCCTGTTTTCCGTTTCGTATACCGGCATTACCCATATTTGTCAGAGTAAGATAGTTACCTTCAGAGATACCGGCGGGGAATTTTACTGAAAGCTTAGTTTCACCGGAAATCCGTCCTGAACCACCACAGAAGCTACAAGAATCACTTGGAATTGCTCCTGTTCCAAGGCACATATTACAGCTCACCGTATCTGAACTGCCGATAACCCGTACTTTCCCCTTTCCTGCGCATTGTGCACAGGCGTTTAACGCCTGTTTTCCACTCTCGCCGCCGGTACCGCGGCACAGTTCACATTTTTTTCGGTGTTTAATTTTAATAGTTTTTTTACAGCCGTTGAGAATTTCATGTAATGATAACGCTACATGTATTTGAAGATTGGATCCTTTGGTCGGATCGTACTGATTATCCGTTCCTGACAGTGTGTCATGTAACGATTGATTGCCGCGTATATTCTGCATAAATACATGCAGGGCTGAAGCAAGGTCAAATTGAGCGCCTTTCCCTTTCTGCTGAGCAAACGCAAAGGAGGCTGCAGGGGAAGGTTTTGGCGATGACATCTCAATATCATACTGTTTACGCTTTTCAGGATCAAAGAGCGTTTCATACGCCTTTGATATCTCCATGAATTTCTCAGCAGCCTGAGAATTGCCTTGATTTTTGTCAGGATGAAATTGTATCGCAAGTTTTCGGTAGGATGATTTTATTTCATCGGGGGATGCATTTTTAGCAACATGCAGAGTGTCATAATACGTTTGTGCCACGTTGGTTCTCCGTTGCTAAACCATGTCTTTATATGCTTCAAGCGCTGTTTCTATTTTTTTACTATGCTCGGTCGTAAATGGAAAACGCTGAACTGATTTTATTTTTCCCAGAGCAACTTTGATATTATATTTGACAATTTCATCATCTTCATCTTCAATACGTAAGATATGATTCAATGCTTCTTCACTGCTGATTTCACCTAATGCCCAGACAGCACTCGCACGCATTCGTTTGCTCGGATTATCCAGCATATCCTGAAGGGTATTTAACGCCATATCTTTGTCAATTTCATAGATGGCTTTTGCAGCATTTGCCCTTACACGGTTGTTTTCATCGTTAAGTAATTCTTCAAGTTTTTTTATCTTTTCGAAACGCGAACTTTCCTTGACGTCAATAATTTCTGCGGCAACAGCTTCGACAGCATTTGCACGTTGCACCGGATCTTCAGTGTCGAGTGAATCAATATTAACCTGATTCACTTCACCGTCATACGCGCCCTGCGGGCCGGTAAGCATCAGCGGTGCTCCCTGTGCCCGGTTTGACATAGAGGGATTTGCAAGAAGCAGTTGCAGTGTTTCATTTGCCTGCACAGTCCGCAAGTCTGATGCCTTGGATACCGATCGAAAGATAAAAAAGAAGATTGTAAAGAAAACGATAAAAATACCGAAGGTAATGGCGCCACCGATAAGAAGAAAATTACGCATCATAGTATTGTTTTTTTCTGTTGTTAAGACGAGTGCATCGAGATATTTGTCTTTACTGTCTTCAGTGCGCTGCATAGCTGAATTGGATGTTTTCATCTGTTCTCCAAACAGCTTTTGTTGCTCATTGAAATTATTAACTAATGCGGATATTATTTTTGTCTGGTTGCTGTCCGCACCGCCCTGAGAAGAAGCATTAACAATAACCTGAGGTGATTGAGGGTATTGCATCGTGGGTACACCCTGAATGCCTGAAACCTGCTGCTGTGACGAAGGTGTTGTCTGAGATACCGGCTGCGTTGCCTGCTGTTGCTGCACCGGTTGCTGCTGTGCCGCAAGTAACTGCGGATTCGCCTTTGCCTGCTGCACCTGCTCAAGTCCTGCGCGTGCTGTTTTATTCGAGGGATTAAATTTCTGAGCTAACTTAAATGCCCGCTCAGCAGCAATAATATTACCGCGCTCAAGAAAAATAGTCCCTTTATTGGAAAAACATTTAGCCATAAGCTTTTTTGCTTTTCCATTTTCAGGATTTGCAACAAGTGTTTGTTTGAGATTTCTGATAGCGTTATCATATTCTTTCCCGACAAATGCTTTTACCGCCTTTCGAAGGTAAATTTTTTCAATGTCCTCCTGGGCGAAAGAGGAGTGAAGAAACAGAGCAAGTATTCCGACAAAAACCAGAGTAACATTCTTAATCATACGTTGTCCTCACTGTTTTTCAAAACGCCAATACGTATAACTCGGCATATTTTAAAATAAATGAAATACTAAGATTTCCGGGAAATCGCGAACGGCTACGATTTTTGAAGTATAAAAACCGAGCACATTATTCACTGAACACATCAATAACTTCCTTTATATTCTTAAATGCATCCTTAACTTTCTCATTATCGGGATTTAATGCCAGTGCTTTTTGTATTACACGGTCAGCTTTTTCGTATTCATCTTTGTCAATATGTGCATTGGCATCCAGGATAAGCAGGTCAGTTTGAATATCAATAAGAAGTTTCTGCGCTCGTTTATTTTCACTGTCAACTGCGAGATAGTCTTTAACCATTTTCTGTGATTCTTCAAGGTCTTTACGTTCGCCTGAGCCCATTTTTTTCTTGGCAGCGGTTAAATTTTTCTCTCGATTTAATGTTTGAACCTCGTTAAGCAGTTTTTGGGCTTTCTCATGTTTTGGCGCCAGATTGAGCGTCTCTGTTACCTTTTTTTCAGCCGCATCAAGTTTCTTCTCATTAAAAAATTTCAGTGCCTCATTATAAAATAGCTCAGCTTTTTCGAATCCTTGTGCATTTAAAATATCATCCTTCAGTTGCACTGCCTGCTGGTTCTTCTCATCATTCTGAAGGACAGCTTCAACAGAGGCAAGTGCCTGGGAGTATTGCTTGCTGTCATACTGACGACGTGCCTGGACAAGCTGATCCTGTATATCAATTTTAATAAGATTCTTCAATGCGTCATTATCAACATCAAGGTTATCCTTGCTGACCATCTGACCGACCTTCCGGAGGTACATTTTTTTAACCGCTGAACTGATGGTCTTATAGAGTTTGTTTGCTTCCTTATGATCCGGTTTAATGGCAAGTACCTTCTGCAGTTCACTGTTTGCTTTTTCAACGTTCTTATCATCATAGTAGTATTTATACGCCAGAGTATACCCTTTGTCAGCATTGCGTTTAATTAGAAAATCGCTAATTTTATCTTTATATAATCGCGCTTCTTCGTTTGTTGAATCAACTCCGAGAATAATATCCAGTTCCCCTGCCATCTCTTCAAATTGTTTTTGTGCAAACAATTTTTTAACTGATTCAATTCTGCCTGAGATTTCTTTTATCGCCAGAACTTTCTGCCTGAGGCTGTCAGCCTGTTGATTATCAGGGGACAGTTCAATTATCTGTTTCAGTAGTTCTGCAGCGTGATCATAGTTCTTATTTTCAAATTCATTCCGGGCTTGCAGAAACAGATCGTCTGATTTTTCGGTTGCAAGTTTTACACGTACCTGCTCGAAAAGTTGTTTGATTTCCGAATCTTTCGGATGTCGTTCGTTAAGGAGGGTAATCTGATCGTATGCTTTCTGAAAATAACCCTGAATATAGAGTTGTTCGACTTTATGCATTATCTCAAGCTTCCCGGCGTTCTGTAATTTTGTCTCTAATTCTTCCTCTTTCTCAGGAATAGGTTTACCAAATTGATACCGTAATGAAAAGCAATGTGCCGGTTCGGACCTGAAATCCTTTTCTTCTGTTTGAAAAATAAAGGCATAATCTGCTGAGAACTGTTTTACTTTAAACCCGGGCCCGAATGTAAACATATTAATATTACCACTGGTACCGTCACTGTAGTCAATGGAGCCGTTAATTCCCGCTCGCAGCGCCAGATATTGGATTAACCGGTACTCAACGCCGGCCGACCATCGTATCGGCCTGACAATCCGATCGGTACTATAGGCATTTTCATCAGGAAATAGTTCAAGAACATGGACATCCGCATTAATAGAAAGCGTTTTATGTAATAACTGTGAACCAATTCCGAATTTTACCGTACTTGAAAACTGGTCTTCATCGGAATCAAGAGTGATACGGGGCCCGCCCAGGTGCATCATAGTGAGACCGAATACGAGCCAGTCAAATGCCCGGGCAGAAAGGCCAATATCAAAACCAAAACCCATGCCAAAATAATCAGAAATATCCTGGGTTGAAATCTTTACATTTGCGCCAATACCAAAACGGTCAAGAAATAGTTTGCCGTAACTTAAAAAGATAGTATTACTATTTTCATTGAATTTTTCACCGGTGGGTATTCCAAATTCATCGTAGCCAATACCCTCAGGGGATATAAAACCGGTAAGCCCGATACCAAGGGTGCCATACTTCCCAAAAGGATAGGCATAGGCACCATTATATAAATTATACCCGTTAAATACTCTGGTGTAAGTTAGTAACATCTCCATATATTTAATCAAGCCGAGACCGGCAGGATTATGATAAATTGATGCGGTATTATCAACGAGTGCAGTACTACCTCCGCCCCGACCGAATTCATGAGCATCACCTGCAAGACCAATGAGATATTCGCCGGGTAATCCGGAGCCGTCAGTTATATCTTTTGATGATACCAGGCTGTACAAAGCGCAAACTATCATACATGCTGAGAAGAGTTTTTTTATCATTTAATTATACCTATATATTGTTTGCGGGTAAACACCCCGCCGGTTTTAGGTTTTACTCTGATTTTTATCACATACATACCGTTAGCCAGTACACGTTTATTGGTATTACGCATATCCCAGGTAATAAGAGTCGCTTCATTAGCACTTGGGATGCCGCCATACTGACCGGATTGAATTTTCTTTTGCCATACAAGACCACCTGTTGGACTATAAACACGAATTTCAACATCAGCACTATCCCGCAACCAGTAAGAAATGTTAGCCTGCTTCTTTTTCATAGACTTAAGCACCAATGGGTTTGGATACACCTTGAAATTGTCAAATGCTTTTGATAAATCTGCAAAGGCGAGAATTGTATATAACCTGACATTCTTTGTGTGAACACGAACAGCATCTTTTCGTGGTTGAATATTTCGTTTT
Organism: Chitinivibrionales bacterium; assembly: GCA_030593665.1. The sequence continues at coordinate 5,094 of JAUVGS010000089.1, forward strand.
GTGAGAATTCTTGAAAAGTTACCTGAAGGTACATTGTTATCTCTGTTCAAACAGGAGTTTGTTTGTTCCCAACGGTTTGAACTTTCATTAAGTTTATACATTTTAAGGGCTGTGACGGGTATTCGTTCTTCACCGTCAATCATATTATTATTGTTTGTATCATGATAGCTGATCTGGAGTACTACTGAATCTTGTAATGATACTGTTGAATCCGGCTGGTCAAGCGCATAAAGTTCAATCAGGTAGGCTCCTTCCTTCACATAATATGTTCGTTCATCGCCGGTCGCATATTTATTCGCGGTAGTAACCGCAGTTTGAAGTGCCTTCAGTGCAGAATCTGAAGTCTGTATAAGACTGGTATCGACATTATTTATAGTACCCGGTATCGGAACCAGGGTAATTTTTACTGCTGTCGGATTGATAACGGCACTGTCGGGAAAGACAAGGGTGACAATGCTGTCCTTTGATACCGCGACATTTTTCATAGTACCGTTTGATACCGGTGTAATAACGGTTATAGCGCTCAGTTCAACGTTAAAGACAAATGTTGAATCACCATACCATACCTCCCATATTTCGGAAGTGTTACCTGGTACCCACATAGTATCAACACGGCTTATAGGATAGACTCTCAGATAATAAAGAGTATTCTGCACCATTAAGGAGTAGTTTGATAATGATGATACTGTCAGTGATGTTAAATTGAGAGTTGTATCGATACCCTGTGGAATGGAATCTTTAAAAGCAATTATCTGTGAAAATCCACTATCAACTGCCACGTCAAGATGATATACCAAAACAGAATCATCCTCATCTATGGAGTTTTCCCAAACGATGGGAGTAGATCCTATGACATATCCACCTGAAAGCGGTGCTGTAATATGTGGAGCGGTAGCAAGATTATCCTCTTTGTCATAAATAAATGTATTATAGTGCGAGAATACTGATACATCGCCCTGAGAGTCTGTAGCTTGTACGCGCCAATAATAGAGAAAATCATGCTTGAGTTGTGTTTCATAGCCGGTGAATTTCTTTAACTGTATATGTGATGCCGGCCAGTTAGTCTGAACCAGTATGGGAATGGTCCGGGAGGTGTCGCGGTAAATCTCAATTCTGCAGGTAAGTGTATCAGACATATCCGGATCAGTAACTGTCCATGACAACGTTTGAAAAGGTCTGATACCGGAGTACATTACCGGCAACAGCGTATGCGGTGTATCCGGAGGAGTGTTTGACCTGTTGAAATAGAATACGGCATCGTTTGACCAGATACCGGCAGCGCCGTGAACATCAAGGCTCTTCACTTTCCAGTAGTAGTAGGTATCATCATTAAAGTTGTTAACTCCATGGAGGTTTCTGAGATACACAATCGTGTCCAGCTTTACAGTATCGAGAGAAACTGCCGAATTGAAATCAGCGTCATTGTCTGTAATAACAACATAATGAAGAGTATCACTTATGCCGGCATCGATATCAATGGCCTCATTCCAACAGAGATAGTCATTTGTTGCAATCTCGGCACTGTCCGGCGGGTAAAGATCGGTTGGCACTGTAGGGGCCGTAGCGATAAATCTGAATAGTCCTGGAGATGACCAGGCCGAATTAAAATAATGTTCATCACGGGCCCGTATCCGCCAGAAACAGACTCTGTTGTTTTGCAGATATGAATAGCCGTTGACAATTTTGTTGAGAACCTGCCGGATAGAATAAATGTTCTGTTCTTTAACAAGAATCAAACTTGTGTCGGTCGTCGAATCAAAAAGTATATTGGAAATCCATAGTTCGTAATAAATTGAATCGTTTTCAACATCGAAAGAAGCGTTCCAGAAGAGCGAATCAGTTGGACTGACCAGCGCAACTGAATCGGTCGGATATAATCCGATCGGTACAGTTGGGGCAGTATTACTGAGACTGTAAAAGAGTTTTGCGCTACTGGAAAAACCGTATGTGTTACCTGCCAGGTCAACTGATTTTACCCGCCAGAATAGATATGACTCATCCGTAAAGAGGGGGAAGCCGTTCAGTTTGGTAATTTGTAATTGTTTGATTTCTGTTATAGTATCCTGGCTCAGGATTGTGCTTGTGAAAAGTGAATCTGTTGATACCTGAATGATAAATCTTGTGCTGTCGAGGTATTCAGTTGTGGTATCCGCCTGCCATCTGAGAAACTCTGTAGGGAAGGTTATAGCACTGAAATTTGGTTGAAGGGCATAGGGAACGCCTGGCGTGTCATTAACGGTATTGCTGAAGAAAAAGTGTGACACGCTGAATGGCGATGATGCATTGCGGTTATCTACCGCCGCGGCTTTCCAGAAATAGAACCGGTTGTCGAGAAAACCGGCAGTATCAACTGCGGGAATCTGTGAAAAATCCATTCTGCTGATAGTATTTAACACATTGAGAGAGTCTATTGTAATAGTGGTATCGCTGATCTTATCAACAAATAGAATAGTGTCGGTAAAGATAGAATCAGTAGCTGAGACAATTTTATAGGTGACCGTAT
>JAUVGS010000525.1 GCA_030593665.1 Chitinivibrionales bacterium
GTATATTGCCGACATCCCTGACCTTAAACACTGTTCCGCATTTGGAAACACTCCCGGGGAAGCATTATCTGAAGTATTAAAAGCAAAAGCGGCCTGGTTGAAATCGGCTCGAAAGAACGGTAAACCAATACCGGAACCAAGTTATCATCCATTGATTTATGAAGTTGCCTGATACCGGTGAAATTACCTGGTTAAATAATGTATTTACTTTGTTAATAAAACAGTTGAACAGGGGAACAGTATGAAAAAAAATCTTTCTATGATACTCAAGGTGGCTGTTATCTGTCTGATGTATTTTACAGCGTCACATGCTATTGTCGGCGCCGGTTTTCACTGGGGATTTGATTTTTCCCTTGATATGGACACAACCTTAGATGATCAGCTGGCATTTGATTTTGTCACCCCGGTCGATCTTTTCGATCCCAGTTCATTGGGGTTGTCAATAAGTGAAATCGAGAGTTATTTACCAAACGGTATTACCTATGACAGTTTGAAAACACTGATAGATGAACATCTCGAGGTGCTGGAAGCCCGCGCGCCACTGACCCTTTCCCGCAAAGACTGGACCCGTACCATTATTAATTTAGGGGGGAAAATTTTTATCGACAATATTCGTATTATCGATGCTGTTGAACTGTCGTTTAATATCGGGGCATGGGAATATGAAGCGTTGTTGAAGTATCCGACCGGTGAGCTGCAGGACAATATTCAACCGGAAGATGTGCAGGATTTTGTCGAGACAGGCAATTATGAAAAAATACTGAAAATGGAGGAAACGCCTTTGACACTTGGTGCATTGGGTATGCCTAATATTTTAGGTATCTCAGGGACACCCTATACCAAGATGCATTTCGATCTCTCAATACGGAAAAACCTTATTGCAAAGCCGAAAAAAACAAAGTTGTTTAAATTGTACCTTGGCGGCGGTGCAAGCCTTCATCTGGGAACGCCGATAATTACTGCGGAGTTTGTTGAAGATATTATCGAAGAATCAATTGAATCAGCGGGAAATAATATTGGTGAGATGAATACGACTGTTTCTGATGATTTACTTGAGGATGTTCTTGAAAAATTGATCAAAGAGAGAAATCCGACCTTTGGTATGCATATACTCCTGGGGTTCATGGCAAAACTGCCGGTCATTCCACTCGGATTCTATGCTGATGCAAAGTTTATGATACCCTTTGGTGAAATTGATGATAATGTGGAACTTGGCGGGTTTGGTTTCCTTATGAATACCGGGATTTCTTTGTCTTTTTGATTGCCATCAGTTCTTTGTATTTCAATAAAACGGGAGTTAAATATATAACTTCAGGGATTATAATAAATTACAGTGGATCATGAGGATTTTTTTAACGCAATTCAGTTACTAACGCCCCAACAGCCGAAACAATCGAAAAAGCAAACATTCTCCATACACAAAGACTGATAACCGGCAGGAATTCAATCGTACCGTCATACCCAAGGTAGGTTGAAACAGCAGTATATAATATCCCGGTCGCCATTCCGGCGAAAACCGCAGCTATGATTCGTCTCCACAACGAGGCGCCGCCACAGCCGATGGTAATAAAAGATCCGCTGGCAAGTGGCAGGAGTGCGACAAGCCACCATATATCACGCAATCCCTGCAGTTCATTGAGGGTGGTTAAGGTATAATAATCTGCACCGCTGAAAAGGCCGGCGAAAAGAATTGCAAGTACTCCGGCATGCCAGTACCGGGGTTTTTGCTGCGCCCTTTTATCAATGCGCTCAATGATCCGCCGCCGTATAGTTAACGGCCAGTTATAAAACAGATTAAACACGCCATGTTCAAGTAATGCGCCGCCTTCACCGAATACCGGCACAATATGCACTGCTTCGGTTGCCCAGTGTCCGGCCATGAAACGGGCGATTGTGGGATAGCGGTAAGTCATCTGGATTGGAAAGGCCAGGTATCCGATATATTTGAAGAATCCAAGAAACACGGCAATGTTATAATCTTTAAAATTCCTCTCACGAATCACCAGGT
>JAUVGS010000479.1 GCA_030593665.1 Chitinivibrionales bacterium
TGTCAGCACTATACTTATCAGAATACATGTTGTCACAGGAATGTATATCTTGAAATTGTTCTTTCCAAAAGAGAAATCGCCCGGCAGCCGCCCTATCGGCAGTTTATCCGCCATTAAAAAGAGACAACCTATCGCTGCGATAGCCAATCCTGCAATGATCAGAAATCTTCCCATATCTACCCAGTGCATAGTATTCCTTTACTTGATTGAATAATAGCCTTAATTCACTTAGAATAATGGTAAACGTTCACAGAACGCTGGAACTGGAAATCAGAAATTTGAAATTTGGTATTCATGGTTTTTCCCAATTTCCAATTTCTAATTTCAAGTAACTCTCCGATTTACTTTTTCCCACTAAAAAGATCTATCTGTGGTCCGTCGGTTTTCCCTTCAGGAACCTTCACATCAAAATACTTGTATGCATGGGTTGTTACCTCACGTCCCCGTGGAGTTCTTTTCAGAAAACCTGCCTGTATCAGATATGGCTCATATACATCTTCAATTGTATCAGGTTCCTCACCCACAACTACAGCGATATTATTAATACCCACCGGCCCACCGTTGTAATGTTTGATAATAGTGATAAGGATTTTACGATCCATATCATCCATACCGCAATCGTCAATACCCAGCATCTGTAATGTCTTTTTTACCATTTCAATAGTTATAATGCCATCACCTTTGACTTCAGCGACATCACGGGCGCGGCGCAACAGTCTGTTTACCACGCGCGGCGTTCCTCGCGCTCGCTTCCCCAGTTCATGCGCGGCATTATCATCACACTGCAGTTTGAGAATCTTCGCGGACCGCAGAGCGATAGTTGTTAAATCGTCTGCATTGTAGTAGTTCATGCGGCCGGCATACCCGAACCGTGCATACATCGGGGAGGTTATTAATCCGGCTCTTGTGGTTGCACCGACCAGGGTGAATTTATTCAAGGGAATACGAATTGCACGAGCAGCAGGACCTTCACCGGTCATGATATCAAATACAAAATCCTCCATTGCAGGGTATAGTAATTCTTCGACCACCCTGTTGAGCCGGTGTATCTCATCAATAAAAAGTATATGCTTGTCGGAAAGATTAGTAAGGTTACCCGCAAGATCGCCTTTTTTTTCCAGCACCGGTCCGGAGGTAGTATTTATATGTACCCCAAGTTCGTTAGCGAGTATCCGTGCAAGCGTTGTTTTCCCCAGTCCGGGCGGGCCGCAAAAAAGTATATGATCAAGAGCCTCTCCACGCTTTTTTGCTGCTTCGACAAAGACTGAAAGATTCTCCTTCAAATGCTCCTGCCCGACAAAATCAGAAAAGTATTGCGGCCGAAGTGATGTATCAAATTCACGGTCTTCGTCTTTAAGCGATCCGGTGAAAAGTCTTTTGTTATTTTCCTGGTTCATATAGTATGACTCAGCTCTACAATTAGCACTTAGCAATAAACAATAACCCCAAAAAAACAGTGGGGACTTTCAGTTCAACAACTCAACAACTAAACAATTAACAATGTCATTACCGTAATTCATACCTATCCCATTATTTATTTAAGCTTGACAATTTTATATTGATAATTGTTAATTGCTAATTTAAAATTGATAATTTTTCCTTGCTTTTTTATATAACTTGCAACGCTTTCTTAATCCACTCCTCTACCGGCGCGTCCGGTTCAATCGCCTGTTCAACACGCGCAAGTGCATTTAAAACTTGAGACTCATTATACCCCAGTGAGATCATTGCCGCATAAGCGTCATTTTTCAGTGATATCGGGATTTCCCCTCCGGAATCTCCTGTTCGTGATGGTTCCGGCAGACCAACATCACTTACCGCAAGCTTTCCTTTCAATTCCATGATAAGACGCTGAGCAGTCTTTGGACCGATACCGGATATTGCTTTCAACCGTGAAGCATCCTGTGTTTGAACTGAATATACAATATCCTTTACTGAAAGTCCTGAGAGAACATTCAGAGCGACTTTAGGTCCGATTTTACTGATAGTGAGCAGTTTACGAAAGACCTCCCTCTCTGCCTTTGTAATAAAACCATACAATTTCTGAGACTCTTCCCGCACATGAAAATGCGTATAGATTTTTATTGTTTCACCTTGTACGGGTAACGCCTCAGAGGTCGATAGCGGAACAAGAATCTCATACCCTGTACCACCAACATCTATAACAACATATTCAGGAGAAGTCTCTTCCAACACACCTTTAATGTATTCGTACAAAGGATGTTCCTTTCGATATTTTATTATTTTTACGTTACTATTCAGCCACCAAGACACGAAGACACAAAAAAATATTAGTTTTAATCTATTATCAGAAAAAAAGGTGTAGCAAAGAAGATAGTTGATTTTTCATAATACCGTTTGGTCTATAAAACGTAAAAAAAAATATTTTTATACCTTTGTGCCTTTGTGGCCTAAACCG
>JAUVGS010000457.1 GCA_030593665.1 Chitinivibrionales bacterium
CATCATCAACGAGTAAAACCGGATTTTGTAAAGCTTTTTGTTCTTGCATTAAAATTGACTCCGTATACCAAGTTATGAAGCACTGATTTGTTGAACCGGTAGTGTAATTACCACGGTCGTTCCTTTTGTTTCTTGTGAGGAGATATCAAGTGTCCCATTATGGTTCTTAATAATATTATACGATATTGACAGACCCAGTCCAGTACCGCCGGTATCACGTTTGGTGGTGTAAAAAGGATCCATAATATGGTCACGTTCCTCTTTTGAAATACCTTTGCCTTCATCCTTTACCGAAATTTTTACGCAATCTCTCGTTTTGTCAAATCTCGTAGAGATTGAAACACCTCTCGTATTGTCCGGCAGCGCCTGGCAGGCATTCGTTATCAGGTTAATAATTACCTGCTCTATCTGTTGAAAATTACCGGCAATAACGGGTAGATTTTTCCCCAACCGGACCTTGAAATGAACGGTTGATTTCTTAATGAGGTTGTTGAGAATAACGGTGGATGATTCAATTACCCGGTTGATATCGATTTCCTGATTAAGTGCACCAGTGTCCTGCCTGGCGAAATTTTTCAGGTTATCAACGATATTCTTTATCCGGTCACCTCCTTCAATGACGCCGCCTATCAAATTTTTTATCCGGTCGTATGCCTGCGAGAAGGGCAGATCAGCGATAAGAAAATCACCGGTGTTTATAAAGTAGTCCCGTAAAATCGGAAGGATATCACTCCATGCTTTTCCAAAGATTTTCGCATTGAGCATAATAAAATTATTGGGATTATTAATCTCGTGGGCAACACCGGAAACAAGAATACCAAGACTGGCCATTTTATCTGCCTGGATTAGCTGTAATTGCCGTAATTGAGCTTCTTCCTGAGCGTTTTTGAAGTCAGTTATATCTGAGACTACACCGGTAATACGGTATACTTCACCATCATTATTGTATACCAGTACCGAATGTAATCCGAGCCAGCGTATTTCCCCGTCAGGTCGGATAATTCTGAATTCCTCATCAAGTGGTTGTGAATACCGTTTGATTTCATCAGCAAAAGCGACCTGCTTTCTATCTTCAGGATGTATGAGATCAGCAAGTAATGATGGCTGGTTATGAATAGTGTCTAAAGGTATACCAACTATAGTTTCTAAAGCCGGACTTACATATAAAATTTTACGAGTTTCCTTATCAATAAGGAAAAAAGTCTCTTGTATATTCTCAGCGATCTGTCTGAATCGAGCATCGCTCTCACGCAAAGCCGATTCCATTTCTTTGCGATCGGTAATGTCGAGCGAAACATTGGCCAGAAACTGCGGCTTACCCGTGTCAGGGCCTTTCACTGTGAAGGTCGTAGCATGGACATCGGTGAGCTTACCTGATTTCAGGTTGCGGTATTGCAGGTCTCCTTCCCAGACCTCCCCGCGCATCAGCTTGGGCAGCAACTCTTTCTCAACTAATTCTGTCAGATGCTCCGGGATGACCTCCATGATGTTTGTCTGCTTTACCTCTTCAGGTTCGATGCCAAGCATCCTGCCGCCGGCTTCATTCAGAAAAAGCATTTTTCCATCAAGCGAACCCAAGTTGACAAGTTCACTGCTGTGTTTCACTACAGTGGCAAGTTTCTCCATCTCCTCCTCAGCCCTTTTACGTTCAGTTATATCTATTCCGACACCGAGAAAGTAGGCATTCTCATTCATTTGCAGATATTTTCCGGTAAAGAAATATGGGACTTTGGAACCATCATGAAATATCCCCTTTGCTTCAACGGTAGTTTCTCCGGTTGCTAGAGCCTGGTCAAAAGCATTTTTAATTTTTTGATGTTCATTTTCGTCAAAAAATTTGAGTGGAGACATGTTTTTCAGGTCGTCAGGAGAGTATCCGGTAAGGGTTTCATGGTTTTCATTCCACTTAACAAGCCGATAATCATCTTTACCTGCTACTTCATACATGTAGAAAATGCCGGGCATACTATTGATAACAGTGTCCGAAAACATCTTTTCCTGTAGCAGTTCTTTTTGGGCCTGTTTCTGATCTGTAATATCTATCACCACTTCAATCGCTTTATCAACAGTACCATCTGCATTCGGGAATGGCGCAGAGAAAAGTTTATAGTTTTTCTCATCGGATGCTACTAATTCCATGGTTTCGACAGAATTATTTTTAATCGCTTTTTGAAGAGGACAGGGATCGCAGGGAGCCTCTCTTCCCATGTATTCCTTATAGCAGATTTTACCATGCAGATCACCGAATCCCTCTTCGAGAACTTTGTTCTGGAAGTGTATTGTATAGTTTTTATCAACAATATCAATACCGATACCGGTAGCGGAAAGGCCGTTAAAAAGCGACTGTAATTGTTGATTTGTAGCAGTAAGCTTGGCTTCACTTGCAGAGAGTTGCTGGTTTGCAGCTCGTAGTTGTTGTTCACTGGCTGAGAGTTGTTGATTGGTGGCGGTAAGTTGTTGATTAGCAGCCAGCAATTTTTTTTCGGCTTCTTTTTTTTCTGTAATATCCAGCCCTATTGTTATTATACCGGAAGGTTCTCCGGTAGAATCAAGAATCCGATCGACATTCCAGCTTAGTAAACGCATTGTGTCATTATGCGCAATAACCTTATTTTCAAAATCTCG
>JAUVGS010000566.1 GCA_030593665.1 Chitinivibrionales bacterium
ATGCGGCAGGTCAACCTGTGCCAGTTTAAGATGCACTATTTCATCAACCATGCTCCTCGAAAGCGAAGTGTGCATTTGTAAAGGAAGGGCAACATTCTGGCCGGCAGTCAATGACCCCAGAAGCGCCCCGTTCTGAAAAAGGATACCGACCTTTTTAAGCACACCCATGGTCTGCGATGAATCAAGTTCTCCTATGGTCTGCCCGAATATTTTTACTGAACCGGAAAAAGGCCGTATCAGGCCGATACTATTTTTAAGCAATGTGGTTTTTCCACAGCCGGAAGTTCCCAGTATTACCCTGATTTCAAAGGGATAAATTTTTGTTGAAACATTCTGCAACACGGTACGCTCACCATATTTGGCAACCAAATTGTTTACTTCTATAATTGGTGTCAGCTTCTCCATATAAATAATCCGTAATGTTTTTAAAACTTATTGACCAAACATTTTTATATTATAGACAAATGAGAAAGCTGCATCCGCCATAATAATAATAAATATACCGGCCACAACTGATGCGGTCGTTTTTTTTCCAACATCTTCAGCACCGCCTTTTACTTTAAATCCAAAATAGGCGCCTATCCAGATAATGAGCCATGCGAAAACTACCGATTTAATAATACTTATAATAAAATCTTTTACAAAAATATTCTTTACCATTTCACTCCAGAACAGGGATGCTGTCAGATTGACATAGAATATACTGACAACAAAACCGCCAAGTATTCCCGCAACCATTGAAATAACGGCAAGCATGGGCATGGTCAGTGATATGGCCCAGAATTTTGGAACAACAATGAATTGTATGTGATTTAATCCCATGGTTTTTAAGGCATCCACCTCTTCCTGAACACACATCGTTGCAATTTCCGCTGTTGTCGCACTTCCTGATCGACCCGCGAGAATAATAGCGGTTAACAACGGCCCCATTTCCCGTATCATTCCCCAGGTAACCATTGCTACTAAAAACACATCAGCACCAAACTGTCTTAGCTGAATAGCTGATTGTATCGATAATACAATTCCAATAAGAAAATTCAATATGAACACAATACCAATTGCATTAAAGCCTAACTGATACATTTGCTCACCCAGGATACCCCTCCGGTAATCCCGTCTTTTCAACAGTCCGAAGGTGCCCCAGTAGATCGTCTCAACAAGGAGAGAGACGGCTACAATGAATTCATCGAAAAAATCGGCAGTGGCATTGCCCACCCGAGCAAAAAAGCCTCCTTCAGCCCGCGGCGGCGTTGCAGCAGGAGCAACAGCCCATCTCTCAATTGTCAACAGCAGCTCATCGGAAATGTTACAGAGCACTAATCGCCGGCCGGCCTTTTTATACTGCCTGTTGAGGAGATGAACCAGTGAAATACCTGCCGAGTCAACGGTTTTTGTTTTACTAAAATCAAGTTTTAATGTTCCTGCCGGTTTCACTGTGGGCAGAGAGCTCTTTTCTACCCATTCCCTGGTCAGCCGTTCGGGAAGTGCTACCGGACAGGCGTGTAATGTGTGGTTTTTATCAGACATACTCGTTATGATTACCTGACAGGTATTTTATTTATAGTATCGGTTATGGTAAGCTCTAACCGTATAATACAATGCAAATTAGGTGATTAAGCCGTTTCGATTATATATAACATAATTACAGCAACCAGTGAAACA
>JAUVGS010000096.1 GCA_030593665.1 Chitinivibrionales bacterium
GTATTCACCCCAGATCTGAACCAGTTTTTGCTCATCGGCTGTCTGATATTTTTTCCAGGTGACCGCTTCACTGAAGGTGCAGCCGGAAAGGCTGCCGTCCCGTTCCACGGCGGTGCCGATCTGCAATCCGCGATCAGCGCCTTCAAAGTTGAGTTTCAGGATCTGGTCAAGGGTCGGGCTTGTTTGCTGAATAAAATTCTTCGGCCCGCCGCCGCCCAGTTCAACAAAACCGGTCCTTTTTGATGCGTACACGATAGCTGATGAATCAAAAATATCTTTTTCAGCCGACAACTGCACCGGCATACCTTCCCGTTTGGTGAAGACAAAGTTCATGGCGATTGAGTGGTTGGTATGTGAATCCCAGAATAGGGGGATAGTGTGTTTTGCGGCAGTTGCAACAAAGCTTTTTCCCGGGTGTGGGGCGTTATCAAGGACCCATTTGCCCAGTAAATAATTGAATTCCCAGGAAGCGAGTTCTCTGTTTTTAAGATCGGCGTATGATTCACGAATGAATTTTCTAATGAGCGCATCCTGTGCATCGAGGGTTTCCTTATCACGGATTCCAATATCGTATATTCGGGTGTCACCATGCTCTCTCAGCATAGTATCGTCGCAATGGGGACTGATTCTTTTTACCGGCAGATCAAAGGCAAAATGCAAATCATGATACACCTGTGCGCCGGTTGAGCATATTACATCTATAAAGCCATTTTCAATGAGTGAGATGACCATGCCGCCCATACCACCCGCAATACCGGCACCTGCTATACCAAGCCAGATGGTATCGTTATCGTTAATCATCCTTTGAAAGAGTTCCGCTCCCCGGCAGACATTTCTCGCCTCAAAGCACGTTTTACCGATTGCCTTGATTAATTGGGGAATTGACATTCCTTTTTTAAGAAATACAGGATTCAGATCCGGCGCGTCTTTGAAAAGAGATTCATGTGTCATTGCGTGGTACCAAAGTTAGTAAATGAGTTTGTTAGCCTTCTTTAGTGCATGAGCATTACAACACAGGCAAGTACTGTTGTCCAGAGGCCGTTTTTATGCCCTTCTGCAGATTGACAGATGCTGCGGCTCACGAATTGCCTGTTTCTACTTGCTACATATAATTCTTTCCGTTCATCCCATGCGGTATCAGGATTCAGTTCAAAACCCATTGTCGATGCAAGCATTGTCGCAGCCAGGTCTTCGGAAAAATCAGATGCTTTTCTTTTTGTTTCACCGAATCCGTGATGTTCGCTGATATAGCCATACTGTTTCTTATTTTTTGGCTGAGCTAATCCAATGGATGCAAATACTAAACGGTTGGGCTCATTAGTACATTCCCTCGCCATTACCACGAATGTAATTTGTCCCGGTTTTAATTCATTAATACCGCGTGTTCGTGAAATAATTTTACAGTCAGGGGGAAAAATACTTGAGACTTGTACAAGGTTACATTTTTCAATCCCTGCAGACCGTAAAGCAAGCTCGAAACTCTGGAGTTTATTTCTATGAAAGCCAACCCCTTTTGTGAAAAACATCCGTTTTGCAGTTAAGTTCTCCAATTCTTTTCCCTTCATTTTATTTGTTATGCAAAGGTATTAGAAAATAAATAGGATAAATATGCAGATAATAGAAAAAAAATAAATATTTTTAATGGTATTGCATAATAGAAGCTAATGGATGTAAGTTTCCATAGCTTTTTTTTATTCACTGCAACAAAGGTTTAATGGCATACTATTTCTCCGACCTTATCCTGCTTGTAAAGATAATAGAAAAAGGGCTCTGCAGTTTTCACCGCAGAGTCCAGGGAAGGAAAATGGGCTAACTATGGTCTGAGCATTCGTTTTCTGTTTTCTCTGTTTTTCTTAAAGGGTATTGCGTTTCTATTTCTCGTGCGTGGTTCGGAAGATACTGCTCTTTTGTTAAGGCGCCAGCCTGACCAGTCTATTTCGTATATTATGTCACCCACTGCATAAAAAATTGACTCTTCTTCCGGGCAGAGACTGGCAAGAAAGAACGCATCATTATCGAGATAAATTGTTTCTGTGATTTCAATACCATTAACCCAGGTCACCAGGGAATGATAGCCGGGAGGTATATAACAGATAGACCAGAACTCCTCAACAGGAACGTACAGATCAGCATAAACCATTCCCAGAGTAAGATCGCAACTTAATTCCATGCCATAGGGGGTACTTAAAACCACTAATAATTTTGTCGTCACATACCAGTTATACTGGTCCCACTCTTCTATTGAAAAGAGGAATGCGAAGTCATCAAACCCGTCGCCATTAAAGTCGGCACGAACATAGCAGGGCAGGTCGAACGGATCATACGGTGTGTTTGACGGATATAAATATTCACCGTACCGGTTAAGGTGCGGGGAAAAGTATCCTGTGGCATAAGGAGCAATCGCTGCTTTAACGGAATAAGGTATACTGAGCCAGGTATTTACATAGGGGCCGGTGTCAATAGGATCGTCGTTCTCATCAGGAGGAACTTCAATAACACCGATACAACCGATTGACATGAGCAGTAAGCCGATGGTTATCAGGTATATCTTTTTCACAAGAACCTCCTTAATGGATATTGATATAGTATCTCTTTTTCATGTTTACCTAATGAATAGATCAAATACCTTGCCAAACTCTGAAATTGTTGAATTTAGGCTGGATGAGGGCGTTTTGAGGATTTTGATGTGCTGATTTTTCGGGAACAAAATCACGTGTTGAAAAGTGCAATTAGGATTGCATTTCTGTAACTTGTTGTTAAATAATAAGATACGGAGACTGGTAAATCCGGGAAGAATTTCCCACATAGAGAATTTTAAATAGTTGTATATTACATTTCATAGTTAAATAAAAGAGAATGTTCAAAATTAGCAGTATCTATAATAATATGTTATTTTAAAAATTATAAAACTATAAGCATGAAAATGAACAATATGCAGATCAACAGAATTAAATCATTTATTACTTATACTATTATTATCCTTGCGGGGATAATAGTTATACTTTTCTTATTGCAATATAGTGAGAGCGGCAGGGAGTTGAAAAAAGGAAATGCACTTCTCGAAGCCGGTGACTTTCTTGGCGCACGGAAGATATACAATAGAACAATAGAGCGGGATCCGGAGAATTTCTCTGCACATTATGGCCTTGGTATGAGCTGGTGTGCTGAGACAATTTATAAAACAGAGCTGCACCTGGCAGAACCGCAGGACTGGTATCCTGCGATATATCACATGACCATTGCCATGAATATGAAAGAAAACAGGCAGGTGCAGGAGACCCTTGCGATATTACATTTCAACCTTGGCACCTGTTTTAAAAAAGAGAATGATTTTAGTACTGCCATTAAACTGTTTGAGCAGGCAGTAGCCTATAATCCGGGGCTTCTCAAAGCGCTTAATAGTCTTGGCGCAATGTATCATGAAATGAAAAATTATTTTCAGGCAGAATTCTATTATAAAAAAGCTATCGGGATACAGCCGGATTATGCCATGGCGCATTTTAATCTGGGCGCGGTGGCATGGGCACAGGGAGACTATAGTCGTTCTGCAAAGTTCTTTCAAGAAGCGGTCTCGCTTCAACCGGAGAATACCTACTTTACAAATTGGCTGACAAGAGCTAAAGAACAAACAGGTAATGAATAATGGCTTTTTCTCTTCGTGATTATGAGATTATTGAAGAAATAGGGCATGGTGGTTTCGGTACAATTCTAAAAGCACGTCAAAAATCACTCGGCAGAATAGTGGCGATTAAATCCTTGTTAACCCAGAGAACATTACATCAGAAAGAGATCCTTCGATTCCGCCGTGAAGCCGAAGCCATGGCGCTCTTGTCTCATGATAATATTATTTCTGTTTTTGATTATGCTTATTATAGTAATAATTATTACATTGTTATGGAATATATTGACGGCATTACGCTGGATGAAGCCTTGACAATGGGTGTTCCGGTGCATGTATTGATGCTTATAATGGAAAAGGTTGTCAGCGGCCTGAAAGTTGCCCATGCGGAAAAGGTCATTCACCGTGATATCAAGCCGAGCAACATTCTGTTAGGGAAACAGGGGCAGGTGAAACTGGCCGATTTCGGCCTGGCAACGTTTCAACCGGAAGTGTCAAAATACTCATCAAGTGCTGCGGTGCTCGGTACGTTCTGCTATATGGCGCCGGAAGCAATGGTAACCCCGAAAGAAGTAGATGCACGTGTTGATGTTTTCTCGCTGGGGTGTATTCTCTATAAGATTCTGACCGATGCATTGCCCTTTCCAGGCACCACTATTGGCGAAGTGTCCTATAAAGTGCTTAATGAAGCACCGGCACCTGTTCAAACAGGGAAGTCGTTTCAGGATTTCATCACTATTACGGCACAGTGTTTAGAAAAGGATCGTGAGAAGCGGCCATCACTGGATACATTACACAGTGCGTTACAAGAGGCTGTGGCGGACCGGTATCATACTGCCCAGGAAGAGTTGCAGAAATATATCAGTGAAAGTAAACGGGGATCCGGTCCCGGAACGAAACTTCAGACGCAACAGACAGTTGTTGAAAAGAGAAAGAGTGCGGTTACCGTTGCAGTTGTTGCCGGTGCGGTACTCATCCTGATTGCAGGAATAATTCTTTTCCGTCAGTTTATACTGCCGGGCGGATTAGACGATGATTCGCTGCCGCACCTGTCCGGTATCAGTACTACACAGTCTCTTTCATCGCCCGATGCATCAGTAAAGAAGACCGTGTCGAAGAAATTGCCGGGTGAAAGTCCCAAACCGTTGACAAGTACCTCCCTTGAAGTCGCAACCGGAACGTTAATTATCACCGGTGTATCCCGAAAAGATTCAATTACGATCAATGATAAGAAATTCCCCGGTAAAAAAGAACATGGTAAATGTAAAGCAACCCTTAAACCCGGTCATTACCGTATAGTCGTTCACCATAAAGATAAAGGTAAAATGGTACGGAAAATACGGGTCATGCCGTACCAGGTAATGATTCTTGATGTGGAAAATGAAAGGATTACCCATGGTAGTACCGACACGGAAAAATGATACCGGCGATGATCTGTTAACCGCTGCGTTACGCATGACCGCATCCATGGCTGTTGAAGAAAAGATATTATTGCTTCTCCGCGAGGGGTTGTCGCTTTGTGTCAAGGTGTTGAGTTGTGACCGTGGATTAATACTGTCGGAATCGCCGGATGGTACCCGTGAAATTATTGGGCAGCAGGGGAGTGAGGACAGTAGGGTACCCTACAGCACGACAGCTTTGCAGCTTGTCAACGAAAAGGAGGAGCCGCTCCTTATATCCGATACCATTGAGGATGAAACGTTAGGGACGCAGGAGTCAATAAACCGGCTTGACATCCGCTCCGTACTCTGTGCACGACTGGATACCATGAAGTATGCTTTTGGCGATAAAAGAGTATACCTCTATCTTGACAGTCAGACAAACCGCCGTCCCTTTGCAATGGGTGACCTTGAGAAGTTTCGCCTGCTCTCGTTGCTTATGGCAAACCTCGTAAAAAAATCGGAGCTGCTTGAAGAACAGGGAGCGCAGATTGAGGAGCTGAAAAACCGGGTGCAGGAAAAACAGTTTGAGGATTTGATATTCGGCAGCGAGTCTTTCGAAAAATGCCTCACCCTTGTCAAACAGGGGGCCGCCACTGAAGTGCCGATCCTTTTGTGTGGCGAAACAGGTACGGGCAAGGAAGCGCTGGCAAGAATCGTACACAAATTAAGTTCCAGGCAGGGAGAACCTTTTTTAGCGGTTAATTGCGGTGCCATACCCTCCAATCTCATCGCAAGTGAGCTGTTCGGCCATGAAAAAGGGGCCTTTACCGGAGCGGTCGGAATGAAAAAGGGATTTTTTGAGGAAGCCTCGGGCGGCACACTGTTTCTCGATGAAGTCGGGGAACTGCCTACAGAGATACAGACTCACTTTCTTCGCGCACTGCAGGAGGGAGAAATCACTCGGGTCGGCTCATCAAAGCCGATACAGGTAAATGTACGTATTGTCTCTGCGACTAATATTGACCTTGAAAAGGCTGTGGAAAGAGGCACCTTCCGTAAGGATATTTTTTACCGGCTGAGTGTATTCCCTGTTGATGTCCCGCCAATCAGGAAACGCGGCAAAGATTCATTACTTCTGGCAAACTATTTTCTTAAAATGTATAGCGAAACCTATGGTACCCAGAAACTAAAATTCAGCAGTGACTGTGAAAAAGCTATACTCGCCTATAACTGGCCGGGTAATGTTCGTGAGATTCAGAATTATATCCAGCGGGCAGTGATAACTGCGCAGGCTACCACCATCACCCGTGAGGATATTGGATTGCAGGCACAGAAAGGCTCTGAATTTTCTACCCTCCGTGACGCCCGTGAAGCTCTTGATCGGGAGATGATACAAAATGCCCTTTCCCGCTCACCGAATAATCTTACCAATGCCGCGAAGATTCTTGGGATTGACCGGAAGAGCCTGAGAATACTTCTTGAGAAGTATAAAATAGATAAAGAATAATTTATTCCAATCTCTTACTATCCCTACGGGACAAAAGACACACATCAAATTTCTCAATTGCCTTTTTATATAGTCATCTATTTTGTGTACTCTCAGCACAATTTAATTTATTAAAGGTACAATCATAGTTTTGTTATCATAATCGGTCAGGATTCTGAAATAGTAAGCACCCGTAGAAAGTAATTTCTTTAAATGAAAAGTGGTTATAAGATATATACCTTTCTCTCTAAACTTTGATTCTAATTTTCTCACCAAAACACCTTTACAATTATATAACCCCGCTTCAACATGGCTACTATATGGAATCGCATACGATAGTAAAGGAATGCCAAAGCCATCCTTTTGTTTTACCTTCACCGAAAACTTGAATTTTGATTGAGGAATTGATTTTACTATGGGAGTATCATCTCTATATACTCGAACATAATCAACATACATACGAACCGGAAAAATCGTGGTATCAATTTCTCCACCCCAGTCACCACCAATCGCGATATTCATAAGCAGATGAAAACGTTTATCATAGGGCCAGGTTTTGTAATCATTGAGCCCGTCATTAGGAAACGCGTACACGAAGGTACTGTCAACGAAAAATCGTATTGAATCGGCCAGCCATTCCATTATATACACGTGGAACGTATCGTAGATATCATTGAGTGTTATATAACTGCCGTCACCCCAGTTGTCCTGATTACTCTCGTTCCACACGGTACAGTAAATTCTGTCCGGTTCAGCACCGATATTTTCCATGATGTCAAGCTCCCCGCTTTTGGGCCATTCGCCATATTCATTGTCGGTTGGCAACATCCAGATAGCCGGCCAGGTACCCTTCCCACCCGGAAGTTTCGCTCTCACCTCAATCCGTGCATAGGTCCAGTCACCCTTGGTTACTGTGCGCATTCGCGCT
>JAUVGS010000131.1 GCA_030593665.1 Chitinivibrionales bacterium
TTTCGTGGACTAATAAACCGCTGCCACCCGTTGAACGGGTATATATTGGCGGATCTGTACCGGAGGAAAAATATCGGGATGCGGGGATATATCATTACATCCCATTCATCGGATTAAAGCCCCACTCCTTTGCCGGGGATATCATGGTGCTTCTTCATGGATTATACCGACTGGCAATAACAAAAAATATTTTCTTGATTACTTCGGTAGATTGGGGGTATACTTGGAATGAGCCCGATTTTGCATTTAACAGGAAAACCGCAGTCTATTTCCTCAACAATGCCCTTGTTGGTGTAGGACTTGGACTTGCTTTACAGACTCCGGTTGGCCCGATAAAACTCACTTGGGGAAGAATTATCCATGGTGCACTGGAAAAGGATTTTGATATTACTGAAAGAAATGTGATCTGTTTTTCAGCGGGATATGATTTTTGACCCGGATTATTCAGGATTAAATAGTACAAAAGCATGAATACCAAATTTCAAATTTCCACCACGAAGTAGCTATTGGTACGCTTGCTTTAAAACCTGACCTAAAAATTTCAGCGTTCTGTGAACGTTTACGAAAATCTTTACGTAAGAATACAGCGCCTATGAAAATGAATCTTGCAACAAAACTGTTCCTGGGATTTCTGGTTATAATCTGCCTGAATGCATTCTTCGTGCTTATTGTCTCCAGGCTATCATTGCTCACGACAATCACGTCAATAGTCAAAAAGCAGAATGAAGTCAAGAATATCCTTTTGCAGGTATCTAACCTCCATGCCACTCAGGAGCGCAGCAGGCTCATCTACGGGACAATTGGCAAAGAGGAATCTGCCGAGAATTTTAAAAAAACCGGTTCTCAAACCACCCAAAAAATGGAATTCGTCCTGAAGAATCTGAGAACTATCATACGGTTAGATTCGATTGTGGCTAATACCGGTCAAGTTAACCCAAGGCTGGTAAGGCTTTATTCGATTGTAAACAAAGAAATTGTGGAGAATAATGATCAGTATAATCAGGGATTTTCCGAGTTCGTTGCGTTAAAAAAGACCAGAGCCTCCTCTCAAAACAAATTTTTCAATACAATTATTGATAGTGCTGACACTAAGCTTAAGGCGGGGCTTGGCGTAACCGATTCCCTTATCGACGATTATACAATGACCAGTATTAAAGAGATTGAAACGCGCGTTGATAATGTAAAGAATTTAACACAATTAATTCTTCTCGGCATGTCGGTATTCTCAATAAGCTTTGCGCTTCTCTTCTCACGGTATATCAGCCATCATCTCCGCAGATTGCGGGAGTCGGCGAGTACCATTGCCAAGGGGGACTTTGATTTCAATCCGATGGGATATCCGAAGGATGAAATAGGGGATCTGGCAAATGCCTTTTTTGATATGGCAATTGATCTTAAGACAACACAAGATGAATTGATACGGAAACGGCGTCTTGCCGCAATTGGTGAAATTGTCGCTTCGGTAAATCATGAGATAAATAATCCGCTCATGATTATTTCCGGCAATGCACAATTCCTTGAAATGACACTTGATGATGGGGTTACTCAGGATACTAAGAATCGTATACATGCGATCCTTGATGAGACCGAACGTATTTCTCAGGTTACCCGGAAATTACGTGATATTAAGAATCCTGTAGTTGAAGATTACACCTCAAGTGGTGAACAGATGATAAACCTGGACAAATCAGCTGATTAGACATATGCAATTTAAAAAGACTTTATATCCATTCATTTTTTTTACTGGAATCTGGTTAATCGCTTTAATTGGTACCCAGTGCTCCTCCAGCCAAAAAATCGTTCGGGCCGGGTATGGCATGCGCCAGCTCGGTGAGGCAGACTCACTCTTTCGAATTGGAAACTATGAACTGTCAAAACTGAAATATTTAAAGTTACGTGAAACCAGTAAAAATCCGTCTATTAAAGCAACTGCTCAATATTACCTTGGTTATATTAACATCTATTACGAAAATCCATTTGCAGATTATGAAGCGGCTTTAAGGGAATTCAAACGATTCGCCTCCTTATACCCGAAGGATAATCGAAGTGTACTTGTAAACAACTGGATCCGGCTGCTCACTGCAATGCGAAACTTCGATACACACTTTCAGGGAAATGTGAATAAACTCAAGGAAAGTGAATCAAGTAAGTATGATATCTCAAAAAACTATACCACGCTTCAGGATGCATATCTCAATTGTGAAATTCTGAAAGATTCCCTTATGAACAGAATAAAAATCCTTGAAGGCGTCATTGAAAAACTCGGAAAAATTGAATAATTGTAGCCGTTCACGGCTTGAAATTGGAGAAAGCATGAATACCAAATTTCAAAGGGCAAAAGACACAATAAACTGTTGCTGAAAGCAACTTTATCCTTACCCTTCAGAATGAAATGACAAATTTCCATTTTCCACCACGAAGTAGCACTTGGTACGCTTGCTTTAAAGCCTGACCAATAAATTTCAGCTTTCTGCGAATGGCTACGAATTTTACAAAAAGGAGCTTGGATGGGTTTAATTGATGAAGTAACATTCGATGAGAAAGGACTCGTTACCGCAATTGCACAGGATGCAGAAACCAATCAGGTATTGATGCTTGCATATATGAATCGGGAAACCTTACAGGAAACACTTGACACAGGAACAATGGTTTACTGGAGCCGCAGCCGCCGGCAACGCTGGCTGAAAGGTGAAACCTCCGGCCACACCCAACAGGTGAAAGAGATTGCTATCGATTGTGACGGGGACGCACTTCTTTTTAAAATAGACCAGAAAGGCGGGGCATGTCATAAAGGGTATGTCTCATGTTTTTTCCGTACCCGCAAGGATGAAAGTTGGGAAACTACCGGTAAAAAAATCGAAGAGTGAATACCGGCAGAGAGTTTATAATTTTGTTCTCTCATTTTCAAGGAATAGCATGCTTCAACAAACAGCCCCGTATATAGAAATATCCCTCGACAACCTCATCTATAATCTCAATTTGATCAGGAGGAAACTGCAGCCGGATCAGTCTGTTATTGCGGTGGTAAAGGATAATGCATACGGCTGTGGTGCTGCCGTTATCGCACAAACCCTTGAACAGGAAGGTGTTACTTTTTTTGCCGTTGCAAATATGACCGAAGCGCAGGAGCTGCGCCGCCATAATGTCCGTTCACCGATCCTTGTCCTTGGGGAATGTTCCAAAGAAAATATTCAATGGGCATCCTCCCACGAAATCCGGGTCACGGTTAACAACATCACCACTCTTACCGACCTGGCCAAGCTGAACACTCCGGTAAAATTTCATATTAATATCGATACCGGTATGGGCAGAATGGGGATATCTCTATCTGAGGTAGAAATCGCTGCTGAAATACTCAACAACAATGACCACCTTCATCTTGAGGGTATATTTACCCATTTTGCCTGTGCTGATGAACCAGGGACCGATAGTGTAGCATCGCAGCAGAAAGAATTTCAAGATGCACTTACCGCTATAAAAAAACAGGGTGTATCTCCTCACTATATCCACAACTCCAACAGCGCTGCCATTATTCGTTTTCAAGTACCGCAGGACTATCTTGTCCGTCCCGGTATTGTGTTATACGGCTGTAAACCCGACCCGGCTCAGGAATTTCCCATTGACCTTCGCCCGATCGTTTCACTGAAAGCTTCGATTGTAAAAATCAAAAAAGTATCGGCCGGAACATCGATCAGCTATGGATGGACCTTTGCGCCTCAGGAAGACACATGCATCGCTACGATACCCATCGGGTATGCGCACGGATACCCCCGTCTGTTAAGCAACAAAGGCGAGGTGCTTATTCGCGGCAAACGATTTCCCGTGGCCGGGAGAGTCACCATGGATTACATTATGGTCAACCTGGGACCGGAAACCGATATACAAATCGGCGATGATGTGGTTGCCATTGGCACGCAGGGAAATGAAATTATCTCACCCGATGACATTGCACTTCAAGCCGATACCATCGGGTATGAAATCCTTTGCGGATTATCCAACCGGATAAATCGGTATTATTATAGGGACAATAAAATAATCGAGCATCAGCACACTTCCATCAGCTAACAAATTATTTTCATCCAATATGAAACCTCCACACATTCTTGGCAGTATCAAAACCACCAATGCTGTGGTGGCAAAAATTATACAAAAGGGCATTTACTGTTCCCCGAATTCTTCCTGTGACGAGCCGGCTGAGTGCCATAACTGTACTACATGCGCAACACAGAAACCAAAGCGATTGTTTTTCTGCCCGGTCCCCGATCCGAGCGTCTATACGGTCGGACAATGTATTCATATCTCGTACCTGGCATTACATGAAGCAGTAGCAGCGGGAATTGTCTTTGGCTTGCCGCTTTTCTGTGCAGTGACAGTATCCTTGCTATGGCATAGCTATTTTTCCACCACTGCCGACTCTCCAGGAGCTATTTTTGCAACTGTTTCAGCATTGGCTCTCGGTTTTTTCTTTGTGTATATCATAGAAAAAATAGTGCGTGCAATGTTCCCGGTAACAATTGTTACTAAAAAACAAAAACCATAACTGTGCTATGGATGAATGGCTTGAATTATCAGAACTGATCGATCAGGTGCAGGAGCTGTTTGATCTCAACTTGTATGATGAGGGACTGGAACTCCTCGACCAGTACAAGGACATCTACATTAATGAATGGGAACTCCATTTTCTTTACTCCCGCGCCTATTCGGAACAGAACAAGCCCGTTGAAGCGATACCCCATCTTAAGCAGGGATTGCGGTTTGACAAAGATAACCCGGACTGCCTTCTTGGTCTTTTTTATGCCTATACCCAGATGAATCAGATGCCGAAGGGCGCCCGGTATCTTCTGAAGGCTAAAAAACTGTATCCTGATAACGAACTCATTCTCAATGCCCTTATCTGGTATCATTCCGAAACCAACGATTTCGCCAAAGCGGTGACCTGTTATGAGGGCGCCCGGTCCACCCTTGACTACAACTCGGAAGCGCTGAGAAACATCGGTATCGCCTATGAACGTCTGGGTAATTTTAATAAGGCGTTAATCTGTTTTAAAATGTCACTTGAACTCAATCCGGAAGTTGACGAAACGCGGGACCTGCTCGCTGATCACTATATTTTACGCGGTGAAACCGCTAAAAGTATCGGCCTCTATAAAAATTATCTTGCAAAATCTATTCATAATATCCGTGCCATGTCGCGGCTGGTATTCTGCCTGTCACAGGATGATCAGATGGAGGAGGCTGAAAAAGCGGCGAAAGAAATTATTCAGGTGTATCCTAACTCACCGGTCGGGTATGTTGATCTTGCCTATGTTTTTCTTAATAATAATAAGATTGAACGGGCTATAGAAATGTCGAATAAAGCATTGGACGTCTCTCCCATTGATGCCGAAGCTATGCGGGTAAAGGGCATTGCCTATTCTGAAATGAAACAATACGACCGGGCAAATAAGACCTTTGAAGAAGCACTTGCGCTCGCGCCGGAGAATCCGGAAATTATGAGGGATTTTTATCATCACCTGCGCAATGCCGGTAAATATAAGGCAATGGAAGAGCTTGTACAAAATGTCATCAAACTGGAATACCCATACTGCATGGAAGATTTCTGGTTTTGCGCTGATTACTATCGTGAAAAAAATGACAACTTGAAAGCATTTCACTATCTCAATAAAGCATACCGATGCATGCCCGGTGAAAAAGAAATTATTCCACCCATGGCCGAAATATTGCTGGATATGGGCCACACGTCATTCGCCATACCCATATTGAAAGGATATATTGAGACCAAAGGATGGAATGATGTTATGAAAGGACTCACCAAACACCAGAAGCTGCAGGGCAAGTGGTCACAGGAGGGTCTACGTTTTCTCCAATTCTATGGCCAGAATCCGGTTGAATTCCGCAAATTCATCTTCGGTGTTTACCTAAGAAAATTTTTCGCGATTTCATTTTATGCCATACTGGTGACATTACTGGTATTATCATACATGTATTTCAAGACCGCCGGCGCTATAACATTGATACTTTTTTATACGGCAATGATTTTTGCACAAACAGACTCCCTTATATTTAAAAACGGAGATTATATTATAGGAGAGGCCAAATCTATGGATAGAGGTGTCTTGACCTTTGAAACTGCTTATAGCGACAAAGATTTTACAATAGAATGGGATGGGGTAAAAGAAATTTACACTGTTACGTATTTTTTAATTACGCTTTCGGATGGACGACGGTATAATGGGTCAATAAACTCAAGTGAACCAGGAAAAATCACCATAACTACTGATGAAGGGCAAAAG
>JAUVGS010000197.1 GCA_030593665.1 Chitinivibrionales bacterium
CCTTATTGATACAACCATTGATACGCTTGTTAATACTCTCTTTGATACCACCTTTGATTCCTCATCGATTACAGGTATTAATACAGTTAAAGATTCTACTGTTGACTCTATTGTTTTTATAGAGAACGATACCACGGTTGAGACTATTTATGTTGACACGTTGACTATCTATATGTCAAGTGTAGGTGATAATGATACTTTTATGATAAATCCGATGTATGTATATATAGATTCCACAACAGACACTATTGCCATTGACTCGGGAAGACACCTGTTTCCGATATCAGGACTGTACTGGACTGGTGCCGCAGCTTATTGTAACTGGCTTTCTCAAAAGGAAGGCCTGATCCTCTGTTATAATTCCACTGCGTGGAGCTATGACTCGACCGCTAATGGATACCGCCTGCCCACAGAAGCGGAGTTTGAATATGCCCATTCTGCTGCATTCTGGGGAACAAAGCAGCGGTATCCATGGGGCTATAGCAATGATACTACTAAATACAGCTCAAATGACAACAGCCTGTGTGTCGTGGGGAAATATAACCGGTATTTTGGTTTGTATGATTTGAGCGGCAATATCATGGAGTGGTGTAATGACTGGAGTGACCTGGTTCCGGGAGCCGATTCTTCTACTTATTACGGTGAATGTTTAAGTAACGGGGTCGTTGTCAATCCTCTCGGGCCCTCTTATGGGGAGTATCATGCTCTGAGAGGCGGCAGCCATAAGTCAAATGGCGGTGAGAACAGCTCTACATGGCGGCATCGGTTTTCTAAATTTACCTATATTCAGAATGGATTCAGGGTTGCCCGGAGTGCAAAGTAAAACCATTATGTATAAGAAGCTATTACTAATATTTATTTCTCTTTATATTGGAGCCGTGGTACTCTCGTGCGGCAACTATGCCTATCCACCCGCCCCTGACGAGGGACCGGATACTACTGAAATTGATACGGTTCATGTTCCTGTAAATGTTCGGGTTGACTCTTTAAAGGTGTACTATGCTTCAATTATTGATTCGGTATCAGGGTCCCTTATAGACTCGGTAACTCTTGGCAGTTTTATCACCCTTTGGGACTCGGCATATGGTGCTGATTATTATAACGTTTTTCTATGGCAGGGAAGCTCGAGCAGTTTCATTACTAAATCTGTTACGGTAAAAAAAATTCTGTGGGACAGTCTTGCGCCGAATCAGACCTATAAAGTAAAGGTGCAGGCGGTAAATGCTTTATCTGCCGGTGATACGGTACTAAGCGATATTTCCGATACCTTTGCCGTGGCAGAATTATACCAGCCCGAGTCACCAAAAAACGTTTCCGTAGAATATGAAAATATGACTGCCCGGGTTTCCTGGACACCTGCAACGGGAGTCGGCATCACCGGCTACCGTGCCTATGTATATAATGCGTACGGTGATTCTATTGGTTTTATGGATGTGCCTGATTCAAGCGGATCAGCAGCTTATTTCACGGTTGCGGAAGATTCGGTATACAAGGTCAATGTCGTCACCATCAGTGCTATAGGCATGAGCCGGATATGCAGCACCTTTGTGTATGATATGACAACATCGCAGGATACGGGATTCCGTTTGCCCTATTTGTATCTGTCAACCTTTACAACCCCCGGTGTGGATAGCGGCGCAAGCACAATCCTTGGCAAGGGAAATATGCTTGGTATAAAGGGAGGTATCTTCGCAATGGGAGATATCTGGTCAAATGGTGCTGCGGGCAATGGAAAACCCGTGCATGAAGTGGTGGTATCATCCTTTTATCTGAGCAGAAATGAAATATCCAATAACGTGTATGTACTGTTTCTTAACGATTACACGGGTTTACAATATGATACAGCGAATTCTTTGACGATTTTTACTCTTAATGGGGATACGTTACTCGCGCCGTGCGGCCAGTTTATATATGATACCGCCGCAGAGGAGTTTGTGGTGAGTAGTGATACGGCGGTGTATCCCGTTACCGGTGTGTACTGGGCCGGGGCTGCGGCCTTCTGCAACTGGCTTTCGGAGAAGGATTATTTCATCCCATGTTATGATACATTGGACTGGAGTTTTGATTCATCTGCAAACGGGTATCGCCTGCCCACGGAAGCCGAGTATGAGTACGTTCATTCTGCCGCTTTTCTGGGAACGAAACAGCGCTATCCATGGGGATATACTGATATTCCTGATAACTATGGCTCAGCAGCAACGGGATTTAAAAAGGTAGCTCATTTTGGGGCATATTTTGGTTTTTATGATTTATCCGGTAATGTACTTGAATGGTGTCATGACTGGAGCGATCATCTTACCTGCCCGGATTCTTCCTACTATACACTTTGTTTACAGAAAGTGATTGTGTTTGATCCATACGGGCCGGATGCCGGTTCGTATCATGTAATGCGTGGAGGAAGCTACCTGATGAGCGGCGGGAAATGCACTTCTGCATACAGGCATGTTAATCCGGGGAGTGACGTTACCGGGTATGGTTTCAGAGTAGCGCGGCATTACTAAATAATAGAGAATGCTATGAAAAAATTACGAATAATTTTATTACCGGTTAGTATATATGTGCTTATACTGCTTTCATGCGGTGATGAAAGCAATGTGAGTGATGCCGGTTCTGAAGGTACACAAATCACGACCAGGACTACGTTGATAACCTATCTGCTTCCTGTTTTCGATAATCAGATATATGTCGATTCTCTGTCAAGTGACGGTGCAATGATATCGTGGGATACCACGGCAACGAAAATCTGGTATCGGGTATATGTGTATGATTCTCTCGATACCATTAACCCGGCGTATGTTATCAACACCAATACGAACAGGTGTGCAATTAAGAATAAGACAGGCCATACGTATGGAATACGGGTGTTTGCAGTATATGATACCATACTCATTGACAGCAGTACAAAACAGATAGACAGCACCAGGATAAATCTCTTATATGGGAGTGTCTATTTTTATACCGATACGGTGATTAATTACCACCTTTCTGTTTCCTTATTAGTAACGATTCCTGCTGCGCCGTACGTTGTTGTTAATAAATTGCCGGGATATTACATCTGTACCAATCCTGCCGACTCCTTTACAATTCAGATACAAACGGCCGGGGCGGATACGTTGCTGCATATTATACCCGATACGTATGTGCCACAGTTCAAGATAAGGTTTTATACCTATCAATCACCGGTAATCGTTGAAAAAGTATATCCCTCACCGGACTCATTGAAAATTTCCTGGAACAGGGCTGTTGGGGATTCGGTCAAAGGGTACAGGGTGTATATCCGTGATTATAACGGGATTGTCAGGGATTCGTTCGATATAGATTCAATCGCAGATACAACGGTATTTTTAAATGGGAATTCTATAAACACACTTCAGAGTGCCGGAACCCTATTAGACGGTATCGATGATACTACTGCCTATAAAATTAATATTGCTACGCTTTCATCGATTGGTCCCGGATCGCTGGACAGTAATTTTATTCTTGATACCTCCGATCCGGATAGTAACAGGGTAAAACTGCCCTATGCCTATTACTCTACTTATGCAACACCGGGTACGGGAATCCGTGACAGTCTCACCGGTGTAAAAGGCGGTATATATCTCATGGGAGAGACCTGGGAGACGGTCGATGAGTCATTCTGTCCCGGAGCAAAACCCGCGCATGAAGTTATTGTTTCTTCTTTCTATTTAGGAAACTATGAGGTAACCTGTTCACACTATGCCGCATTTTTGAATGCGGTCAAAGATAGTATAACGTATGATAGTATTAATCCTGCAATTTTGTCTTATAAAGGGGTAAAACTTGCTGATACTGCTAAAGCTACATGGTACATTACAAATGATAGCGGTATCTATATCCCCGAAACGGGGAAAGAGAGCTTCCCTGTTTTATCGCTTTACTGGCATGGCGCTGCTGCATACTGCAACCGGCTTTCGGAACAGGATTCGACTTTGACAAATTGCTATGGTTCAACCTGGGAATTCATTAGTAATGCCAACGGCTATCGCCTGCCGACGGAAGCTGAGTTCGAATACGCTGCTTCAGGCGCCTTTA
Source organism: Chitinivibrionales bacterium (assembly GCA_030593665.1). The sequence goes on from JAUVGS010000197.1 coordinate 4,054, forward strand.
CCGGCAATAAACTGCGGTTCCCCTGGGGCTATACCTGGGATAAAAATAAGGCTGCGGTTGATGGCAACGCTGTCGCGGCAGTCGGCAGCTATGGGGCATATAACGGGTTCTATGACCTTGTCGGCAGCGCTATGGAATATGTCAACGACTGGAGCGATGAGCTAACCGGGTTGTTTTTAGACAGCTCATCATACTATGTCACCTGCAAGCAACTGGGAGTGGTGGTGAATCCACCGGGGCCCCAGCAGCAGACCGGCGATAAACATATGATGCGCGGCGGCAGTTATACTTCCGGCGAAGATGAATGTGTGTCCTATTTCAGATATATCCACCCATCGGGCCGTTTGGGTGAATATGGCTTCAGAATAGCACGCAATGCGCTATAAAAAGTTTTTTCCAATAACGCTTTGCGTATGAGCAGAAAGTACGACTGCATTATTTCTTGACTTTTCTGACTCTACGCTGGTTAAAAATTGTTTTCAATACATTCTCTTGATAATTCCATCGCGTATTTCGTGATTTTGTGAAAAAAATCGATAAAGTACCAAAAAATGAAATTAATAAAGCAAAGAAATCCAGTTTCCTTAATCCGGTGTGATAACAAGGAAAGATAATGATGTTTATCATCGTCATCATTAAATAAAAGTAGATCATTAAAAGTCCGGGCCATTATATGGTGCGTAAGACCGGGGTAATCTATTCGAGCTTTTCCAGGAATAGTAATAATATAATATTTGACACCGTCCCAAGTTCTGCAAGTTCAGACCTCTGGACATAGTGCCATTTTTAGTCGAAAAACACAATATCAGCTATTCAAAACCGTTGCTGGTCTCGCACGCGTGCGCGTAGGTACATATTATATATATGCGATACGGTAGAAAATTTGCAAAAAGCCT